>NZ_DASTTN010000348.1:0-15258 GCF_035760125.1 Flavobacterium sp. | reverse complement strand
AATACCAAAATAAAATGATTTTGGAAAGAATGGTCGAGTCAGATCGTATCATTATGTTCCGAGTAGTTTGGGAAGATGACAAAGGTGATACACAAGTAAATAGAGGATACCGTATTCAAATGAATTCTGCTATCGGACCATATAAAGGAGGAATTCGTTTCCATCCTTCAGTAAACTTAAGTATTTTGAAATTCTTGGCTTTCGAGCAAACTTTCAAAAACAGTTTGACTACATTACCAATGGGTGGTGGAAAAGGAGGAGCCGATTTTGATCCAAAAGGAAAATCAGACAATGAAGTAATGCGTTTTTGCCAATCTTTCATGACTGAATTATCGAAACATATTGGTGCCGATACTGACGTACCTGCCGGAGATATTGGTGTTGGTGGAAGAGAAGTTGGATACATGTTTGGTCAATACAAAAGATTAGTAAATGAGTTTACCGGAGTTTTAACTGGTAAAGGAATTTCTTTCGGAGGTTCATTAATCCGTCCGGAAGCAACTGGATACGGAGATGTATATTTTGCACAAAGTATGTTGGCTACCAAAGGAGAAAGCTTCACTGGGAAAACAGTAGTAATCTCTGGATCTGGAAACGTAGCTCAATATGCTGCCGAAAAAGTAATTCAATTAGGAGGTAAAGTAGTGACTATGTCTGATTCTGCAGGATATATCTATGATGCAGACGGAATTGATGAAGCTAAATTGGCGCATGTAATGGAAATCAAAAATGAGTTAAGAGGAAGAATCAGCGATTATGTTGCAAAATATCCAAATGCAAAATATGTGGCTGGTAAACGTCCATGGGAAGTAAAATGTGATGTAGCCTTGCCTTGTGCAACTCAAAATGAATTGAATGAAGACGAAGCAAAATTGCTTGTTGAAAATGGATGTATCTGTGTTGCCGAAGGAGCAAACATGCCTTCTACACCAGAAGCAGTTCACGTTTTCCAAAAAGCTAAAATTTTATTCGCTCCAGGAAAAGCTTCAAATGCTGGTGGAGTAGCCACTTCAGGACTTGAAATGTCTCAAAATTCATTGCGTTTAAGTTGGACTTCAGAAGAAGTGGACGAAAGATTAAAAATGATCATGAAAGACATTCACGCTTCATGTGTGAAATATGGTACAGATGCAACTGGGTATGTTGACTACGTAAGAGGAGCTAACATCGCAGGATTTGTAAAAGTTGCCGATGCTATGCTTGCTCAAGGAGTGGTATAATATTCTTTTAATACTATTAAAAATGCCTTTTTTCTGTAAAGATTAAAGGCATTTTTTTGTGCTTATAAAATTCAGTTCTAATGGTATTTACTTCGTCAGTTCGCAAAAGCTCGTGTGGGCGAAACCCCATTATAAAAAGGGGCTACATTAGGTGTCGCATATTCGCCCCCTTTCTATAATGTGGTCGGGCTATCCACGCTACTTCGGTAGCTAGTTTCTATCCCTTTCGCGAACACAACAACTTCAAAAGAAACGAGATATTTATGTTCTTTCAAAATCAAAAGTAAAATCACACATTCAAAAAAAACTCTTAGGAAATTGTTAGCATTATTCAATATATTTGGAAACAATAGAAAAAGGTTATTGAGTAGTTAGTGTTTATCCGGTTTTGGGTGGGTTTGCTGCACTTTGTATCCTGTATATATAGTTGGCAGTATTTTAAAAAGCAACAAGCTAAATAATGAGAAAGAAAATATTTTTAATATTGATCGGATTCTTAGTATTCAATTCTTGCAAGCAAAGTCAAGATAAAATTGAATGGATTTTTGTAGATGGTGGAACTTTTGAACAAGGTAAGAATCAGGTAATTATTAGTCCAAAAGGCGATACGATAAAAGGCTTTACAAGCCCAAATCGTGTAGTTGAACTTGATGACTTTTATATAAGTAAATATGAAATAACAGTTAAGCAGTTTAGAAAATTTTGCGAAAGCACTGGTATAAAAATGCCGGAACCACCTATAGAGAATGCTTACGGGAAAAAGGTATATTATAGATGGATAGATGAAAACCCTATGCTTGCTACTTGGGACGAAGCAAATGATTTTGCCAAATGGGCAGGCGGAAGACTATTGACCGAAGCAGAATGGGAATATGCTGCTAAAGGCGGAAAGAAAACAAAAGGATATAGATATAGTGGCAGTAATGATCCCATTGAGATTGGCTGGGTAAAAGAAAACTCTGACAGCACTTTTCATAAAGTTGGACTTTTAAAACCTAATGAACTTGGTATTTATGATATGACAGGAAATGTTGGTGAGTGGGTTTTTGATTGGTATAACCCCGAAAAGGATAGTTTAGTAAGCAAGAAAAATCCACAAGGGCCAACAGACGGAGAATCTAGAATTTCAAAAGGTGTCAGTTGGTTTTACGAAACACAAGGTGCGGACGGAAAGCCCTTAGAATATGGAATTCATATGCCGGAAGTTAGATATCAATCACCTCGTGCAACACGAAATGATGGTTTCGGATTTAGAATAGCAAAAAGTAAATAAAACAACTTTTAATCGTCGTTTAACAATATGATGGGTTTAGATTTCCTTAATCCGTTACATCGCAAGCCAAAACGTCAATACAATTACATAAAAAACACAAACCACAATAATGGAATACCAATTTAGAAAAGCTGAAATTTCTGAAATCCCTCAAATATGGGATATTTTACAATTGGCTATATTAAGGAGAAAAGAAGAAGGAAGTGACCAATGGCAAGATGGTTATCCAAACCCTGAGGTGGTGCAAAAAGACATTGAAAAAGGAGAAGGATTTGTTTTGACCGATGGAGAAACAATCGTCGGATATTGTGCAGTATTGATCAATGACGAACCGGAATATGCCAAAATTGAAGGGAAGTGGCTAACCAATGATGATTTTGTTGTTTTCCACCGTGTGGCTATTTCCGAAAAGTATTTGGGAAAAGGCTGTGCCCAAAAAATGATTGGCTGTATAGAAGATTTTGCAATCCATAACAACATATACAGCGTAAAAGCAGACACGAATTTTGATAATATTGCAATGATGAAAGTTTTTGAAAAATTAGGTTACACTTTATGTGGGCATGTATATTTCAGAGGAGGGCAAAGAAAAGCATATGAGAAAGTGCTAACTAAATCTTTATAAGTTAGGTTTACTCCAAATCCCCATTCAAAAACCCCTCTTTCTTTCCTTTGTGCTATATTTGTGAACCAATATCGATTCAATGAAAAAAAGGCTTTTATATCTATTTTTTTTATTTGTGCTTCAAATCACTTTTGCTCAAACCAATTTGTCTTGGCAAGGATATTTTTCGTACACTCAAATCAAAGCCGTTTCCGAATCGCCAACGACTATTTATGCCGCTTCCGAAAATGCTCTGTTTTCCAAAAACAACAATACAAACATTATAAAAACCACCACAACAGTGGATGGACTTTCAGGCGAAACCATTACGGCGCTTTATTACAGCCCAACTTTTAATAAAACTATTGTAGGATATCAAAACGGACTATTAATCATTATCAACGAAGCCGATGGATCGATGCTCAAAGTGGTTGATATCATCAACAAAAATTTGCCGAACAACATAAAACGAATCAATAATTTCATGGAATTTGGCGGAATCCTTTATGTTTCCACCGATTTTGGGATTGTACAATTCAATCTGGCCACATCCAAGTTTGGTGATACCTATTTCATAGGCGACAACGGTGCCGAAATCAAAGTTTCTCAAACAGCGATTTACAACGGATTTATTTATGCGGCTACTTCAAGCGGAATTAGAAAAGGGGATACAACCAATCCCAATTTAATCGATTTCAAACAATGGCAAATGACAAACACAGGTGATTGGTCTGGAATAGTATCATTTGGAACCGAATTATATGCAGTAAATGCAGCAGGCTACGTTCACAAATACGATTCGGGTTCCAATACATTTAATGGGTTTTTGCCATTATCGGAAGCAACTACAAATTTTCGTTCCACTGCAGATTATTTCATTATAACGACAGCCAATACCGTTTTTATTTACAATAAACAGATGGTATTACAGCGCCAAATAAACAGAAATGAAGTCCCAGAAATAAATTCAGTATTCAGCTGTGCTACAGTTATAAGTGATATAATTTATATTGGTACAAACGAGAATGGATTGGTTACTACTTCTCTTTCAAATGCTTCAGCATATGAAAACATAACACCCATTGGACCATCCCGAAACAATATCTTTTCCATGCATGCTACTCCAACACAGCTTTGGACTGTCTATGGGGATTATGATATTGAATATAATCCGTACCCATTGGATGATTTTGGGATAAGTAAATTTTCTGGCTCCGGATGGTTGAATATTCCTTTTGATAACGTTTTTGGAGCCAAATCGATGTCCCGAATTACTGTTAATCCAACCAATGAAAATGAAGTTTATGCCAGTTCTTTTTTCTCTGGCTTGTTAAAAATAGAAAAAGATATTCCAACGATTTTGTACAATCAAACCAACAGCGGTTTAGAATCACTGGCCATTAGTCCACCAGATCCCAATTATATTGACATAAGAATCAACGGAACGGCATTTGATAAATCCGGTAATTTGTGGGTGACCAATTGTAGGGTTGCAAATGGCTTAAAAATGTTAAGTTCTAGTGGACAATGGAAAAGTTATACCATGGATAAAATTCTGTCGGATTATAATAGTAATGATTTTGCCACAATGGTTATCGATAAATATGGAACTAAATGGATCGCAACGAATAAAAACGGTGTGATAGGATTTAACGAAAGCAGTAATACATTCAAAAAAATTACTTTTGGTGCAGATCAAGGGAATTTACCTATTCAAGATGTCAGAACAGTTGCAATAGACACCAAGAATCAACTTTGGATAGGAACAACCAAAGGATTGAGAGTTTTGTCTAATGTGAACAATTTTCAAACTGAGAGCCAGTTGACTACTGAGAGTATCATTATTTTGGAGGATAATCTAGCCCAGGAATTACTTTATGAACAATTTATAAGCGATATTGAAGTAGACGGTGCGAACAATAAATGGATTGCTACTGCTGATGCAGGTGTATTTATGGTATCTCCAAACGGACAAGAAACCAAGTATCATTTTACAACGGATAATTCTCCATTGCCGAGTAATGTAATAAACGACATTAGTATCAACAGCAGTACGGGGGAGGTTTTTATTGCGACATCCAAAGGATTGATTTCTTTCAAAGGAATTGCGACGTCGGCAAGTGAAAACTTAAATAGTGTATATGTATATCCCAATCCAGTTCGCCCAGAATATCAGGGTACGGTGAAAATAAATGGATTGCTTAATAAAGCAAATATAAAAATTACAGACGTGGCAGGTAATCTGGTTTACGAAGCCATATCCGAAGGGGGAACTTTAGAATGGGATACCACCGCTTTCGGAAAATACAGAGTGGCATCGGGTGTGTATATGATTTTTATATCAGCTCAAGATGGTACTGAAACCAAAGTCAAAAAAGTGATGATAATTAGATAGTCGAAAGTTCAAAAGTCTTAAATTCTAAGAAGTCCAATAATCTAACAATTCAATTTTGCTAGTCAAAACCAAAGCCATCGTAATTTCAACATTAAAATTTCAAGAGAAAAGCTTGATTGTAAAATGTTTTACTTTATCCAGTGGATTGAAGTCGTACTTTGTTCGTGATGCTTTTTCGTCTCGGAAAGCAAGTCAAAAAATGGCTTATTTTCAACCTTTGACCATTATAGAAATTGAAGCCGTTCATAAAAATAAAGGAATCTTGGAAAATTTCAAAGAGGTGAAAATTTCGTCTCCCTTTCATTCGATACATTCGGATATTTTCAAAAGTACCATAGTTTTGTTTCTTTCCGAAATTCTACATCATTCGATTCATGAAGAAGAGAAAAACGAATCCTTGTTTACTTTTCTCGAAACTGCTTTGCATTGGTTAGATCAGCATGATGAAATTTCCAATTTCCATTTGATTCTAATGTTGGAAACCACAAAATACCTTGGATTTTATCCGGACACTTCAGATATAGACATGCCTTTTTTTGAAATGATAGAAGGGGTTTTTACACCTTTTCATGCCATTAGTTCACTTACAGAACACGAAACCCAGTTGTTCAAAAAACTAATTCAGTTGAAATTTGATAACGATCAAAAAACGTTTCATGTCATTGAAAGACAATTGCTTTTAAAAATTTTAATCGATTATTACAGTTTTCATCTCGACGGATTCAAAAGACCAAAATCTTTGGATGTTTTGAAAGAAGTGTTTTCTTGAAAATTTGTCACCAAAAATTTCAGTTCAGGCTTTTTTCTATATTTTTTATTTCGTCACTGTTTCAAGAAAGAATACGGCTACAATTCCTCATGCGCAAAAACTCATAACTCATAACTCATAATTCATAACTATTTATTACTTTCGCACCACGATTAAGAAAAGGATAAAATGAGTACAAAATTTACTGAATACAAAGGACTTGACTTGCCTACAGTGGCATCAGAGGTACTGGATTTTTGGAAGGAAAAAAACATTTTTGAGAAAAGTGTAACCACTCGCGAAGGAAATGAGCCTTTCGTGTTTTTTGAAGGACCACCTTCGGCTAATGGATTGCCTGGAATTCACCACGTAATGGCACGTGCGATTAAAGATATTTTTTGCAGATATAAAACCCAAAAAGGATTTCAAGTAAAGCGTAAAGCCGGTTGGGATACTCATGGTTTACCTGTGGAATTGGGTACAGAAAAAGAACTTGGGATCACCAAAGAAGATATTGGAAAAAAAATAACCGTAGAGGAGTATAACGAAGCGTGTAAGAAAACCGTAATGCGTTATACGGATGTATGGAATGACTTAACCGAAAAAATGGGATATTGGGTGGATATGGAAGATCCATATGTGACTTACAAATCCAAATACATGGAATCGGTTTGGTGGTTGTTGAAACAAATCTACAACAAGGATTTGATGTACAAAGGGTACACCATTCAGCCGTATTCTCCAAAAGCAGGAACTGGTTTGAGTTCACACGAAGTAAATCAACCCGGAAGTTATAGAGATGTTACAGACACTACAGTTGTCGCACAATTTAAAGTGCTTGAAGACCAAAAAGAATTGGTTTTTAATACATTTTATGATTACATAAGATCCAATGATTTAAAGCATTATAAGTTAGAGAGACTGGACTTGGATGAAATTCATTTTCTAGCTTGGACGACAACTCCTTGGACTTTACCAAGTAACACTGCTTTGACAGTTGGACCTAGAATTGAATATGTTTTGGTGAAAACATTCAATCAATATACTTTCCGTCCATCGAATGTGATTTTGGCAAAAAATCTTGTTGGGAAACAATTTGGGAAAGGATTTTTTGAAAGTACCGATCCATCTGATTTTGAAAATTTCAAAGAAGGCGACAAAAAAATACCATTTCATATACTTGCAGAATGTAAAGGAGCCGATTTAGTTGGTATTCGTTACGAGCAATTAATGCAATATGCATTACCATACCAAAATCCTGAAAATGCATTTAGAGTTATTTCAGGAGATTTTGTAACTACAGAAGATGGTACAGGAATTGTGCACACAGCGCCAACTTTTGGAGCTGATGATGCCAAAGTAGCTAAAGAAGCTATACCTGAAGTACCTCCAATGTTAGTGTTGGATGAAAATGAAAACCCAGTTCCTTTGGTTGATTTGCAAGGAAAATTCACCTCACATATGGGAGAATTAGGGGGTAAATATGTTAAGAATGAATATTACACAGATGGAAATGCACCAGAGCGTTCTATTGACGTAGAGATTGCGATTCGATTAAAAGAAGAAAATAAAGCATTCAAAGTAGAGAAATACGTGCACAGTTACCCACATTGCTGGAGAACCGATACACCAATTTTATATTATCCTTTGGATTCTTGGTTTATAAAAATCACTGAGGTTAGAGACCGTATGTTTGACTTGAACGAAACCATTAACTGGAAGCCAAAAGCTACAGGTGAAGGACGTTTTGGAAATTGGTTAAAAAACGCCAACGACTGGAATCTATCCCGTTCTCGTTATTGGGGAATTCCGTTGCCAATTTGGAGAACCGAAGACGGAACCGAAGAAATGTTAGTAGGATCAGTTGAGGAATTATACAACGAAATTGAAAAAGCTGTTCAGGCTGGCGTTCAATCTGAAAATCCATTTAAGGGATTCCAGATTGGAAACATGTCTGAGGAAAATTATGATTTGATTGATTTGCACAAAAATGTAGTCGATCAAATTACGTTAGTTTCTGCATCAGGAAAAGCGATGAAGCGTGAGGCTGACTTGATAGACGTTTGGTTTGATTCAGGTGCGATGCCTTATGCTCAATGGCATTATCCATTTGAAAACAAAGAAAAAATAGACGAAAACAAAGATTATCCTGCTAATTTTATTGCCGAAGGAGTAGATCAAACCCGTGGTTGGTTTTATACTTTGCATGCTATTGGAACTTTGGTTTTTGATAAAATAGCCTATAAAAATGTAGTGTCAAACGGATTAGTTTTGGATAAAAACGGACAAAAAATGTCTAAACGTTTGGGTAATGCAGCCGATCCTTTTGAAACTTTAAAAGAATACGGTCCAGATGCTACGCGTTGGTATATGATTTCCAATGCCAACCCTTGGGATAACTTAAAATTTGATTTAGAAGGAATTGCTGAGGTGCGTCGTAAATTCTTTGGAACGTTGTACAACACCTATTCATTCTTCAGTTTGTATGCCAATATTGATGGATTTAAATATGAAGAGGCTGAAATTCCTGTAGATCAAAGACCTGAAATTGATCAATGGATTATTTCTGAATTGAATACTTTAATTGCTGAGGTAGATGGTTATTATGATGATTATGAGCCTACAAAAGCAGCTCGAGCGATATCCGAATTTGTACAGGAAAATTTAAGTAACTGGTACGTTCGTTTATGTCGTCGTCGTTTCTGGAAAGGTGAATATGCACAAGATAAAATTGCGGCATATCAAACACTTTATACGTGTTTGCTTAGCATCAGTAAATTAAGTGCTCCTATTGCTCCGTTCTTTATGGATGCTCTTTATAAAGACTTGACAAAAGCTACACAAACTGAAAATTTTGAGTCTGTACATTTGGCTCAATTCCCTGTTTCAGTTGAAAAGTATGTTAATAAAATGTTAGAGAGCAAAATGCAGAAAGCGCAGACCATCTCTTCACTTGTTTTATCACTAAGGAAAAAGGAGATGATTAAGGTGCGTCAACCACTGCAAAAGGTAATGATTCCGGTACTTGACGAGAATCAGAAGCTCGAAATAGAAGCAGTTTCAGACCTTATCAAAGCTGAGGTAAATGTAAAAGAAATCGTGCTTTTGGATGATGCTTCCGGTGTTTTGATTAAACAAATTAAACCGAATTTCAAAGCTTTAGGGCCTCGCTTCGGAAAAGATATAGGATTGATTTCCAAGGAGATACAGAATTTGTCTACAGAACAAATCTCACAATTTGACAAAGAAGGCTCGTTAACTGTTGTAATTGCGGGAAATAGTGTAATTTTATCACTAGAAGATGTAGAAATATCGTCACAAGACATCGAAGGATGGCTGGTTGCCAATTCAAACGGAATAACAGTTGCGTTGGATATTACAATTTCTCCCGAGCTGAAACAAGAAGGAATTGCAAGAGAATTGGTAAACAGAATTCAAAATATCCGAAAAGATACTGGATTTGAAGTGACTGATAAAATTAAAGTTCATTTGCAAAATAATGATACTTTGGAAACAGCAGTAAAGGCCAATGAAGACTATATTAAATCAGAAACACTGACAGAAGTGCTTGTTTTTGAAGAAATTATAGAGAATGGCACGGAAATTGACTTTGACGGAATAACAACAAAAATAACAATTACAAAAAATTAGTATTATGGTAGATGAAGTTGCAAGATACTCTGACGCTGATTTAGCAGAGTTTAAGGAAATCATTCAGATTAAAATCGTAAAGGCTCAAGCCGATTTAGATTTGATTAAAAGCGCCTACATGAATGACCTTAACAATGGTACAGATGATACATCTCCAACGTTTAAAGCATTTGAAGAAGGTAGCGAAATCATGTCTAAAGAAGCGAACTCACAACTTGCAATTCGACAAGAAAAGTTTATACGAGATTTGAAGAATGCACTATTCCGTGTAGAAAACAAAACATACGGTGTTTGTAGAATTACAGGAAAATTAATCGGAAAAGAAAGACTAAAAATCGTTCCTCATGCCACAATGAGCATCGAGGCAAAAAACTTACAAAGATAAATGTCTTATCATTCAATAATTAACGCTCCTTTAGGAGCGTTTTTTTTGGTTAATTTATTACTTTTACGCCTTTAAAAATTCAAAAATGTCATTATTCAAAGCGTACTTTCTTATTGTTCTTATATTGTTAGTGGATCAAGTTTCTAAAATATATGTAAAAACAAATTTTATTTTAGGAGAAGAGATTCATGTATTCGATTGGTTTCAGATTCATTTTATTGAAAATGAAGGAATGGCTTGGGGAACTAAGATTCCTGGAGCCTATGGAAAATTGATCTTAACAGTTTTTAGACTTTTTGCCGTAACTGGGATTGGTTATTGGTTGTGGGATGCTGTTGAAAGAAAAAAAAGTTCCAATTATCTGATAGTAGCAATCGCTTTGATATTGGCTGGGGCAGTTGGAAACATTATTGATTCTGTTTTTTATGGAGTCATTTTTGACGACAGTCACCAACAATTGGCTACAATATTTACTGACAATCCATATGGAACTTGGTTAAACGGACAAGTAGTTGATATGTTTTATTTTCCTTTCATAAAAGATTATCCGATGCCAGAATGGGTTCCTTATTTTGGTGGACGCAATTTCACTTTTTTTAACGCCATTTTTAATATTGCCGATGTGGCTATTTCTACTGGTGTTGGAATTTTGATAGTATTCAACAAAAAAGCTTTCCATAAACATTAATATTTTGCTTTTTTGAATAAAATAAAAGAGGCTGACCTTTCTAGGACAGCCTCTTTTATTTTATTTATTATGCCCTGGAGCGTAATTTTTGGCACTTTTTTGGCCAGTCATTTTTTTAGCTTGTCCAGGGGGAATAGGTTTTGCTTTAGCATGACTATGAGTTGGTCCAACTTTAACACTGCAGTTTGTCAATGTAAAAGCAAATAGCATAATCAGGATTTGGGCAACGAATTTTGGGGTTTTAAACATTTTCATAATTTTAGTGTAGGTTTTTATAAAAGCAAAAATACTACTTCTAAACTAGAATTCATAAATTCCACTAGGGCAAACACAATAATTCAACATCACGTCGTTTTCAAAAACGTCCAAAATGAGTTCTTCAGGCTCAAAGAATGATAGGCCAATTTTGATGGTTTCGGGTTTGCATTGCGACAGGAATTTATCATAAAATCCTTTGCCGTAACCTACACGATTTCCTTTTTTGTCAAAAGCCAAAAGAGGTACAAAAACCACATCAATTTTTGTGGTCGGAACTTCCAGTCCATCAATGGGTTCAGGGATGTTGTATTCGTTTTTTTGTATTCGAGTATTGTCTGTCAAAAGAAAATGAGTCATGTTTCTGGTTTCAAAATCACTTTTTGAAATTACAATTTCTTTGTCCTTTCCAGACAGGAGGTGTAGTATAAATTCCGTATTGACTTCTTTTTGTTCTTCAATAGGTAAAAAAACATGGAAATAGGTTTTATTCCAAATAGGAAGTTTCAGTATCTCATTGGAAATAGCCAAACTCTTTTCTTCAATATCAATCTCGGAGAGTTTGTTTCGTAGTGCTTTATATTTCGTTCGTAATGCTTTTTTCAACATAAAGTGATTCTTTTAGATCGGTTATAAAAGTACTCAAATGATCTACTTCTACATGATCCATGATCACAATTTTATACCATGAATTATCACCATTGTGTTTTTGGGGTACCAAATCAAATTTTTTGACTAATGCTTCTTTAATATATTGAGCTTGAATGGTAACAATATTCATAAATGGTTCTCTAAAATAGGCTACTTTCAATTCGTCTAAGTGGTCGCAAAGCCACTGGGTTCTCATTTGTAAAACACGCACTTTTTCGCACCAACCAAAAGGGCCATAAGTAAATAAAATCATCCAAACGGCCACAGCATTTGAACCTGAACGACTGCCGCAAAGGGTTAAATCCATTCCTTCTATGTACTCGGCCTCTTTGGTCAAAACATTTTCGATTAAACCTTTTCTACATAGAAAAATACCTGTACCATAAGGAGCCTGCAACATTTTGTGGGCATCAATGGTTATTGAACTGATTTTTGGATTTTCAAAATTAAGTTCCGATTCTTTGTTGCTCAACGGATATATAAATCCACCGTAAGCACCATCAATGTGTATTTTATAAATCAAATGATGCTTTTCTAAAACCTGAACATAATCATTGGGATTATCAATAGCTCCAAACATGGTAGTTCCCATATTGGAGATTACAATAAAATATTTTTTTCCTTTTTTCTTGGCTTTTAAGATTATGTTTTCCAATTGGAAAGTGTCAATTTCCCGAGTGTGAAAATCAACAGGCACTTTCAGCCAGTCGAGCATCAGGATATTGGCTGCTTTTGGGATGGAGTAATGTGTATCTTCGGAGGCTAGAATTGCAATTTCGTATGGATTTGCACCAAGTTTATAGCTGAAGTAATTGCGATACATCCAAATGGCTTGAATGTTGGCTTCCGTTCCGCCAGGAGAAATATAACCGTCATAAGATTTGGGTTGTGCTTTAAAAAGATCGACAGCGAGTACGTCCAAGACTTCACGTTCCATTTCCTGGGTTCCCTTGAATGCTTTTTCTGAAGTGCCCAAAGTATGACAGCCAATATGGTTGGGATTGGCCACATAAGTTTTCAAAGTGGGAGCATCGGTCAAGAACGAGGCTTCCTCATAATATACTTTACTGTCCAGTTTTGAGGCGGGATAGCCTAGAGATGTATCAAGGGTAAAATTGACATTTTCCTCCAATGCTTTTTCAATGCGGTCTTGTCTCTCTTTTTGGGATAACTTTTTCCAATACAACATAATCTCAAATTTTATTCAAAAATAAGAATGTTGAAGTGTTGAAAATATGATAATTGTTAGGTTTTAATCTTCTTCTTCTTGTTCGTCTTCTCCTGTATTGGAAAGATGATAAATAGCATCTCCTTGATAAACAATGGGAGAATGATTGGCATTGAGGACATAGCCATCATTCGGAGCTTTAATCTTTCGTTCAAATTTTCCAAAAGGATCAGTTATCATTCCAAGGACAGCCCCTTTTTTTACAAACTGACCAACTAGATTGTTGTCTATCAATAAGCCAGAGCATTTGGCCCTCAGCCAACCCGATTTTTCGATGTAAATGGTTTGTTTTTTTTGAGCTGGAGCAAATTGTTTTGGATCTAACATATCCAAATGTTTCAAAAGACGCTTGACTCCATTGATGCCCTCTTGTGCTACCTCGTGATTAATATCCAAAGATTTTCCTCCTTCAAAAAGCAACATTTTTACATTTATTTTTTCACTTGAACTTCTAAATGAGCCTGCTATATTTTTTGAGAATAAAGTAAAAGGAGCATTAAAAGCATCGGCTAACACTTTTACAGCAGGGTTATTTGGTGTAAGTCTAATTTGAGGGGCATTAAATCGGCTGGCACCTCCAGCGTGAAAATCAACGGCATAATCTACCAGAGGCATGATGTCGGTGATGATATGATAGGCAAATCGACTGGCCAATGATCCTTTTCTGCTTCCGGGAAATACCCGATTCAAATCTCTTCCATCCGGAAAATCCCTTGATCTATTGATAAAACCATATATGTTTATAATGGGAATACAAATAATAGTGCCTTTTTTAGGTTTGTTTATTTTTTTGCTGATGAGTTGCCTCACGATTTCAATACCGTTAAATTCATCCCCATGAATTCCTCCCGAAAAGAGCACGACAGGACCTTCGATTTTGGAACGTTTTATAATAATCGGAATCGTTAGTTTGGTAGTGGAATGTAGTCTGGCAATTTCCAGTTGAATTGTTTTACTTTCTCCAGGCAAAACACTTTCGCCAAAAATCACTAATGGTCTTGAGTCTTTCATGTTATAAAATAAAAATCTAAATATAGAAATTATTTATTTGGTATTAGAAAAATCATATTGGTTTGCGTGATTGTTATTTGTAAATTTGAAAAAATGAAGAATTGGGATTTTTTTGCCGTACCAAATTAATTCTCAGAAGCTTTTTAAAAAAATGATCAACCCTAATTTAACTCTGCAGATACAAACGCTACCGGATGGTCCTGGCGTATATCAATATTACGATAAGGAAGGGAAGATTTTATATGTAGGCAAAGCCAAGAATCTTAAGAAAAGAGTCTCTTCGTATTTCAATAAAATTCACGATGCTGCCAAGACCAATGTACTGGTTAAGAAAATCGTAACTATCAAGCACATCGTTGTTCCTACAGAAACAGATGCCCTTTTATTAGAAAACAATCTGATAAAAACCTTGCAGCCAAGATATAATGTACTCTTGCGAGATGATAAAAGCTACCCTTGGCTGTGCATCAAAAAAGAACCTTTTTCCCGAATTTTTGCCACCCGCAGAATGGTTAAAGACGGATCGGAATATTTTGGACCTTATACCAATTTCAAAACGGTGCATACGATTCTGGATTTAATAAAAGAGTTGTATCCACTGCGAACCTGTAACTATGATTTGAGTAAAAGCAATATCGATAGCGGGAAATTCAAAGTGTGTCTGGAATATCATATTGGCAATTGCAAAGGGCCATGTGAAGGGTTTGAAACATTAGAACATTATCAAAAACAGGTTGATGCCATTCGGGAAATTTTGAAGGGAAATTTCAAGGAGAGCATGAAAGATTTCAAGCGTCTCATGACCAGTTTGGCTCAGGACATGAAATATGAGGAAGCACAAAAGATAAAAGAAAAAATAGAAATTCTGGAGAATTACCAATCGCGTTCGACGATTGTAAATCCAAAGATTACCAATATTGATGTTTTCTCAATTGTTTCCGATGAAAGTGCTGCTTTTATCAATTTTCTGCAAATTTCTCATGGATCGATTATTCGTTCACATACCATGGAAATAAAGAAGAAGTTAGAGGAAACCGATGAAGAATTGCTGGAATTGGCCATAATAGAATTGCGAGAGCGTTTTCAGTTAATGTCTAAGGAAGTGATTGTTCCTTTTGAAGTAGATTTGGGACCAACGATAAAAATTAC
>NZ_DASTTN010000347.1:0-4755 GCF_035760125.1 Flavobacterium sp. | reverse complement strand
TTTGACAAAAATAAGATGGTGGTACAACACCGTTAAATAAACGGTAAACTAATTTGTTTTTCACAAGTCCTATTACTCCAGTTCTTGGAGAACCAGCAGGAGTAACCACATTATCAATTAATGCAGGATCGATATTTAGTGTAAAAGCCTCGCTTTCGGTAAAATCATAAACTTGACCACTATCAGTACAGATATTCAAAAGTCCTTGAAAACCAAATGGTAATTGATCTATAGTTTTCAAGTAATCACCAAAAGGAAAAGTTTCATAAAATTGGGTTGTCCCATCAGGTTTTGTGAAAGTGATATTTTGGAAAACGATGCTATTGTTGTACCCTGTTATTCTAGTGCTGTTATCTGTTTCGTTCAATTTCTTGACAGCAGTAGTTGTAATTTGAATGATACCGGAAGATGCTTCCCATTGATTTTTTATATTGGGAGTTGCTGGAGGAATTAAATCACATATATTTCCGGTAGCAACTTTACCATCATAAAAATTATACACCACTTGATTTGTCGCATTAATATCTAATTCTATTGGGTCGTTTGCAGCTGTGGGATTCTCTGTAAAAGTTTCTTCTGGAATATTTAAAATTAAAGATTCACTTTCTTTGAGTTTAAAAATAAGATTATTATCAGAACAACTGCTTGTAGTTACATCCGAAAAATCAATTGTATCCACTATTAAATCACCATCATCACAACCAGTGAAAGCGAATACACAAATCAAAATCCCTAAAAATTGTTTCATTATTTTTTATTTTGAACAAAAATAGAATTTTTAATTTGTTTCTTAAACTTTAGTAACTAAAAACATATATTTTAACAAAAAGAGTCCGTTACATTCTAAGTTCAAAAACAAAGTATCCATCAGTTATTTGGATTATTAGAAACATACAACCTTAATCTTTCAGTATCTTAGAAACATAGAGACTCAGCATCTTAATAAAGCTAAAGATTCACTCCAGAAATCCTTATCTTTGTGCCGAATTTTACTTTTCGATGAAAAAATACAAATACTATTTCGCCGCTTTTTCAGCATTTTTTATCTGGGGCTTTTTTAGTCTGGCTCTAAAACCTATTTCCAGTTATCCTTCTTTGGATATTTTGTTCTATCGTGTGTTTTTCAGCGTACTGACGATGACGGCGATAAATCTTGTTTTTAGAAAAAAGAATATCCGTAAAAACTGGAATGATTTCTCCGCGATGGCTTCAAAAAAGAAAAGAAGTATTGCTCTTTTGACCCTGGTCGGAGCTATGATTTTGGCTTCCAATTGGTTTATTTTTATTTATGTTGTTAATCATGTGAGTGTAAAGGCAGGTTCGCTTGCATACTTGATTTGCCCAATTTTGACAACTGTTTTTGCTTTCTTTTTGCTTCACGAAAAACTGAGTAAATGGCAATGGCTAGCAGTTTTTATAAGTGTTATAAGCTGTATTTTATTGTCACTAAATCATTTCCAGGACATTTTTTATAGTTTGGTAGTAGCGGCAACTTATGCATTGTATTTGGTTAGTCAGCGCAAGAATAGTGAACTTGACAAGTTTCTGGTTTTGAATATGCAATTGCTTTTTATTGCTTTGCTAATTTTGCCTTTTTATCCAAAATACAGTGGCGCAATCCCAACAGAACCTTTGTTTTATGCTTGCTTATTTTGCATTGTCGTATTTTTTACGATTATTCCCCTTTTCTTAAATTTGTATGCTTTAAAAGGCATCAATTCATCAACTGTGGGCATTCTGATGTATATCAATCCAATAATCAATTTTACTTTGGCCATATTTTACTTTAAAGAGCAAGTTACATTGCTACAAATGGTTTCCTATTCTTTAATTTTGGTCTCCATTATTGTTTTTAACAAGAAAATAATTTTTGGCAAAAAACACAAATCCAACACAATTGTTGAAGATTCAAAATCTATATAAAGATGAAAAAAGTATATCTTGATAACGCTTCCACTACTCAACTTCATCCCGAGGTGATATTGGAAATGACCAAAATATTAACCGAAGATTATGGCAATCCTTCCTCTACGCATAGTTTGGGACGCAATGCCAAAAGTATTCTTGAACTCTCCAGAAAATCCATCGCAAAGCAAATAAACGCTTCCGCGGCCGAAATTATTTTTACTTCCTGCGGTACCGAAGCCAATAACTGGATTTTGCGTTCGGCTGTAAAAGATTTGAAAGTAACCCGAATCATTACCAGCAAAATAGAGCATCATGCGGTATTGCATACTGCCATTGCGCTACAAAATGAATATGCTATTCAAGTCGATTATGTAAAAGTCAAACCTAATGGTGAAGTCGATTTAACTCATTTAGTTGAATTATTATCCGAAGAAAAAAAGACTTTGGTTTCCTTAATGCATGTCAATAATGAAACTGGAACTATTTTGGACCTTGATAGAGTGAGCCAAATCTGTAAAGAGCATCATGCTTTATTCCATTCGGATACGGTACAATCAATTGGGAAAACTAAAATTGATTTACAACATACCCCTATCGATTTTGTGGTGGCAAGCGCCCATAAGTTTCATGGACCAAAAGGAGTTGGTTTTGCTTTTGTTCGAAAAAATGCAGGATTACAACCTTTATTTTTTGGAGGAGAACAGGAAAAAGGACAGCGTCCGGGAACCGAAGCTATACATCAAATTGCAGGAATGGCAAAAGCCTTGGAACTTTCCTGTCAAAATCTTGAAGTTGAAAGCAATTACATAGCTTCACTGAAAAACTATGCCATAGAAAGATTAAAAAAAGATTTCCCAGGATTTAAAATCAATGGGGAAAAGACACTTTATAATCTGCTCAATGTTGTTTTACCTTTTGATGAAAGTAAAATCGCTATGCTTTTATTTCATTTAGACATGAAAGGCATTGCTGTTTCCAGAGGAAGCGCTTGTCAATCGGGAAGTATTAGGCCTTCGCATGTACTGGCCGAGATGTTATCTGATGAGGACTTAAAAAAACCGAGTATTCGAATTTCTTTCAGTCATTTTAACACCACAGAAGATATTGATTTATTAATGGAAGGATTAAAAAGCATTTAAATCAATTGGCTTTCTTTTTCGCCTTTTCCTGTTTTTTGAAATAACCCCGCAATAAAAAACTATGTTTCATCGCTTCGAGATCTTCATTTAGGAGAATTGTTGCTTTATTTAAGTTTGTCATTGTGGAATCTATTTTTTTGACCAAATTGGGGTCGTTGGACAAATAATTGATTGCACCATTTCCGTTTTTAGCATTCGTAATTGTTGCGTTCAAGTTGGTAACCACTTTATTAATTTCTTGACTTGACTGATCCAAATTGGTTACTATGGTTTTTATTTTTTGGGCTGTAGCAGGATCATTCAATACTCCAATAACACTGTTTTTATCGCCCAAAGCCATAACCGTTTTATTAAGATTTTCGACAATTTCGGTTGTCCCTTTGCTTGTCTTTTTTAAATAATTCATCGTTTGCTTCAAATCGGATGCCATAATTGTGTCATTGAGCAAAGTTCCTAAGGAACCTTTTCCCTGTGTTATTTCCTTGGTGATTTTAAGCAAGTCGGCTGTGAGTAATGCTGCATTTTTATTGGTTACACTCAACGTATTCAACAAATCATCAGTACGAACACGGCTAGAGGATTGTATTACATCACCAGGGTGAATTTGAGGTTGATTTCCTTTTCCTGGAGCGATATTGATCACCATGCTTCCCACCAACCCATCCGAACCAATACTGGCCAAAGCATTTTTTTTGATGTGTTGAAACATTGATTTATCGATAATCATATCAACATTAATGGTCGTGTCGTTTATCATTTCAATCCCCCTAACTGTCCCAATATTGATACCTGAATATCGAACATTATTCCCCAATTGCAATCCATTTACATTACTAAAAACAGCAGTAAGATGATCCGTTCTTCCAAACATTTTTTGCTTGTTACCAATAAAATAAACGACAAGAACAAAGAGAGTCAATCCAGTTATTACAAAAATGCCTAATTTAATTTTCTCTGAAGCAGTTTTTTCCATTTTTATACTTATTTAAAGAAAGCTTGTACTTTGGGATCTTTGGAAGTTGACAAACTCTCAAAGGTTCCTTCAGCATAATTTATTCCGTCAATTAATAAAATCATTCGGTTGGAAATCATTCTGGCACAATCGACATCGTGTGTTATAATTATGGATGAGGTATTGTATTTTTTTTGAACAGACATCATTAGCATCAGAATTTCTTTGGAAGTAATCGGATCTAATCCTGTTGTAGGCTCGTCGTACAGAATAATTTTCGGTTTCAATATTAAAGTTCTCGCCAAAGCAATTCTACGTTTCATCCCCCCCGAAAGTTCATTGGGCATAAGATTGATTGTATTGGCCAAACCCACGCTTTCTAATGCTTCCATAACCAAGGGCGTAGTATTTTGAATCACTCCAAATTTTAGAGTATGTCTCCTCAAAGGAAATTCCAAGTTTTCGCGTACCGACATTGAGTCGTACAAAGCGCTACCTTGGAAAAGAAAACCAACCTCGGTTCGAAGTTCATCCAAAGCTTCCCGAGAAAGTTGCTTGATATCCTTTTCCATCACTTCAATACTACCGTCATCTGGTTCTTCCAATCCAATAAGACATTTAATCATAACTGACTTACCCGATCCTGATTTTCCCATAACTACCAAGTTTTCTCCTTGAAATAGTTCCAAATTAAATCCATCCAAAACGCAATTGTCCCCAAAGCTTTTTTTCAAATCTTTGATGACAACAATGGCT
>NZ_DASTTN010000346.1:0-21658 GCF_035760125.1 Flavobacterium sp. | reverse complement strand
GCATATGAATAATTAGGATCTATTTCCAGTGTTTTTAAATAACTATCATACGATTCTTGTATTCTACCTGCGTGCCCATAAAAATCACCTAAATTGGAATACGACCAGATTTTCAAAACTTTATTATCATCTTCAATGGCGATATCTCTAGCTTTTTCCATAAAAGTTATTGCCGTTTTCAAATCTCCTTTATGATCACACCATTTTGCCAAACGAATTAAATAATCATAGTCATTCATATCCCGAATGGCTTTCAAATTTTTCAAAGCTTCGGCATAATTTCCGACTTCCATTTGTACATCAAACAATAATTTTTGAGTTTCTTTTCGGCTTTCGCCAATAGCCAATGCCTTATTGGCAAGATTCAAAGCTTCTTTAAAACGATGTTGAGAGATATAATTTCTTGCCAATGCTCGAACAGTCGAAACTCTAGAGTACTTATATGCTTCATTATATTTTGTCAGCAATTCTTCTGTTTTATATAAATCTTTTATGTCTCCCGTATATTGAAAAAGAGTACTATAATTGGATGCTAACATCCCTAGATACATTACTTGATTGGGTGTCGCATCGAATTTTGTTTGCCAAAAAGTGATTTCCCGATTGGCAAAATCAATAGATTTATTGCTTTTTATATTTAGATATTTTTCGTAATCTGAAGTTTTTGTTATTTGATTTGGTTTATAATTACAACTGCTAAGAATTGAAAAAACCAATAACGATACTATTTTTAAAGTTTTCATAATTCAATTTTGTTTGTTTATTTGTTTGTTTTGAAATAAAAAAACAGAGTAAGTAGTCCAAAACCCACTCTGTTTTTTATAAAATATTACCAAGCAGCAGCTAAGTATGGAAATGAGGCAGAAAAGGGCTTGTCATTTGCATCAACGTGATCTGAAGTAAGTACCGCATTTGATGTTCCTGCTGGTCCCCCAAAAATTAGTAATAACTCTACATCGATAACGTCATCAGCTAAAGCTCGTCCAGTTAAAACATTGGTCCCGTCAAAAAAAGTAGTCTTGGTAGTTTTAGAAACATTCAATACATCTGTAGACAAAAGTCCTGTAAAAGCAGCGGCATCCTGTCCTAATGCATTGGTTGTATAACCTGAATTCAGTGCCATCAATCGAGACTGAAAAATGGATTGGTATTTGCTACCCATTGCTGATGGAATAGCAGCATTAAAATCGTCTTTGGGTTGCCCAGATGCAATAAAAACAGTGTTAATTGCTGGTCTGGCCATTTGATCTTGTTGTACATAAGTACCTGAAAAATCCATACTTGTTGTCATACCATCATTAGTATTGTCATCATTATTATCACAGTTTACTGAGAAAAAAGCAACTACTAATGCTAGTGTTATATTTTTTAATTTATTTGCTTTCATAATTTTATATTTTAAAGTATAGTATAATTGATTATTGTTTTTTCTTAGTTTCTGCCCAAACATTTAGTGTGCTTGAAGTGCCTAACATTGCTTTTGGAACTTCTACAACTATAGACTGTACATTAGTTCCTGCAAAAGTATCTGTCCCAGGATTGTTAAAACCTGTAGCCGTTCCTGCAAGTATTGATTTAAATTGTCCTAAGTCAAAAAAGAATGGATCATCTCTTGGTCCTGCAAAAAATTTCATTCCATTTTTAGATGCTACTGTAGCCATTGTTCCGTAAGCTGAAATGGCTACTTCACCAGAAGCTTCACTTGTTTTAATCATACTGGAAGTTCCTGTTGTTGTTGGTGTATAAGGTCCAAAGAAGTACATTTTGTCTCCTCTTTTGATGGCTTGAATTACCAAATCTTCCACTTTGTCCCCTGTGTTGTCAATATTAACTTCGACCATCACATTTTCTTTAAATGTTGCTGCTCCTGTAGCATTTGGGCTTAATAGTCCTTGTGTATTTACAGCAAAAACCAAATTATTGGTATCTTGACCTTGAAAAGTGTACACATCTGTAATATCACCTGCGTCACCTGACATTGTTCCTGGAGCATCAATGTGATCCGCTGCTACTAAGATTAAGCCTGAAATCACCACTAGTGATAGACCTAATAGCATTTTTGTTTTTTTCATTTTTTTATAATTTAAAAGGTTATAAAAGCATTTACGAGATTGGATTGCTTTTGGTTTTAAAAAAGTGAATAAAAAATCAAAATACTGACTAAACAACTTATTTACAGTGTTTTAAAAAATAAATAAAATCACAATTTCTTTTTAAGCAGAGTGGTTTTCAGTAATAATAAATATAATCTGCTATTTATAAATGGAATTGCATATGTTTGTAACAACCAAAAAAGACAATATGACTCAAGATGAATTGTTAGTTTTAATTCACCAGAAAGACGAAAAAGCATTTACCTATCTCTACGATATGTATTCTAAAAGTTTGTTCGCGGTAATTAATGTACTGGTAAAAAACAGAGAAGAAGCTGAAGATGTATTACAAGAAGTATTTGTCAAAATATGGAAAAACATCGATTCCTATAACGAAAGTAAAGGAAGATTCTATACTTGGATTCTAAATATTGCTCGAAATACTTCTATAGATAAACTGAGATCCAAAAATTTTAATGACAGTCAAAAAAACCTTTCTTCCGATAATTTCGTACATCTATTAGACGACAGTAACAAACTGGTTAACAAAATTGATACTATAGGTATTCACGAATTTGTCAAAAAGCTAAAACCAAAATGTATCCAGATAATAGATTTACTGTTCTTCAAAGGATACACCCAACAAGAAGCTTCTGAAGAATTGGCCATTCCGCTTGGAACTGTAAAAACACAAAATAGAAATTGTATTAACGATTTAAGACTTTATTTGAAACTATAATGGATACAAAAGAATATATAGAATCTGGCATTTTGGAACTTTATGTGTACGGCTTACTCAGTGAAGCCGAAAACATTGAAGTGGACACTATGGCCAAAAATCATCCTGAGATAAATGACGAAATTATCGCCATTGAAAAAGGAATAGTTGCGTTATCATCTAGTTTTTCACCTTTTCACTCAGTAGCAAACTTTGAAAAAATAAAAGCAAAGCTCGAATTGAAACATTCTGGTGTTGTCCAAATGAAACCACGAAATTGGTCAAATTATATTGGTTGGGCAGCAGCGATTATTTTATTGATCGGAATAGGCTATCAATACCAACAGTTGGGACAAACCATTGACCAAGTGGTAAGCATTGGTAACGAAAAAGAAAAACTAAACAAAGAAATACAACTTTTAGAGCAAAAAAATAAAACAACTGAAAACAGTCTTGCTGTAATAAGAGATGAAAAAAATACAGTTGTAGCCCTTAGCGGACAGGCTGTGAACCCTAAATCATTTGCCAAAGTATATTGGAACAAAGAAACAAAAGTAGTTTATGTGGATGCTAGTGGATTACCAGAACCTCCTAAAGGAATGGTTTATCAAGTTTGGGCTTTAAAACTGAATCCATTGACCCCAACAAGTATTGGATTATTGGAAAATTTCGATAGTAATAATCAAAAAATATTTGCTGTTGAAAATGCAGACTACGCAGAAGCTTTTGGTATTACACTAGAACCAGCTGGAGGAAGTTTAAGCCCTACGATGGAACAATTATATACTTTAGGAAAAGTCTAATTTATATTTTATCAATTGGATTGTTTTCAATAAAACAAAAAGAAAAATGCTCCTTTTGGGAGCACTTTTCTAACCAACTAAATAATAACCAATAATTTTTAGATTCCCCCATGTAAACTAACTTTTAAACCTAACCTCTCAAATTTAAAATTTACAAAATCTAATAAAATCATCTTTTAATAGGCTTTCAAACACTATGCCAAAATTCAATTAAAAGCAAAATAAATCATTGAAATACATTATTTTACATTAAAAATAAGTTTAATATTACTTTGTTTTACAAAAAGATCAGCTTAAAAATTATTTTTTTGAATATCATAAACAATAATTGCATTTAATAAATTCAATACACTCAAATTCCAAAATAACAGCTGAAATTAACAACCCAAAATAATAACACTAGATAAAAAAAAGATGCTCCTATTGGAGCATCTTTTACTAACTATAATCGATAACTTTTGTAGATTACTCCGAAAAACCAACTTACTAACCTAGAATTACATAGAGTAACCAAACCTAATTAAATTATCTATTACTATCTTTTCAAACTCTATGCCAAAACTCAATTAAAAGTAAATAACATCGATTAAATACATTATTTTAAATTAAATATAGTCTTAATAATACAATAAAATATTTTAAAATCTGTTATTTTAAAACAATAATCCATTACCTTATATTGTGTTAGTCCAATCACAATATAATATCAAAAATCTGCTGTTCAAATTTCGTTAATTAGATAAAAAAAAGATGCCCCCAAAAGGAGCATCTTACTAACTAATTGTAATAGATAATTCTATAGATATTTAAACGTAAACCAACCTACCAACCTAATCTACAATATCTTGGAGTCATAAAATCATCTATTAGTAACTTTTCAAACACCGTGCCAAAACTCAATTAAAAGCAAATTAAATCTATAAAACACTTATTTTTAAACCAAAAGTAAGTTTAGTATTATTTTAAAAAAATTAAATAAACATTTTGGCATAAAAGAAAAAAGTAAGGTCCACCTTGATGTCGAACCTTACTTTAATATAAATAATTCCAAAAATTACTTCTTATAAAACTTTCTGTATTTTGGATAAGTAATAGCTCCAATTAAAGATATTGCTCCTAATGAATACCAAATCCAACTTAATGAATGTGCTTCACCACTGGCATAAGAATGTAATCCTACCAAATGGAAGTTTACACCATAATAGGTAAACAAAATGGATATAAAAGCAAACATACTCATTAAGTTAAATGTCCATTTACCTCTTAAAGAAGGAACAAATCGAGAATGGATTACAAATGCATAAACCATAATACTGATTAATGCCCAAGTTTCTTTTGGATCCCATCCCCAGTAACGTCCCCAACTTTCATTTGCCCATTGACCTCCAAGGAAGTTTCCAATTGTCAGCATAATCAAACCAATTGTCAATACCATTTCATTAATATAAGTGATCTCTTTAATATTTAAAGACATCTTAGCTTTGTTCCTTTCATTAGTAAAAAAGATCAGAAGCAGCGATACAAAACCTAAAATCATTCCCAAAGCAAATGGTCCGTAACTCGCCACAATAACAGCTACGTGAATCATTAACCAATATGAATTAAGAACAGGCTGTAAATTAGCAATTTCTGGATCAATCCAATTTAAATAGGCCGACATAAGAATCATCGCGGTCACAAATGATGCCGAAGCCACCGTTAGTTTAGATTTTATATCAAAAGCTAAACCAAAAAACATCGTCGCCCAAGACACATATACAATGGCCTCATAAGCATTACTCCACGGTGCATGTCCAGAAATGTACCAGCGCGCTCCTAATGTAATGGTATGCAATGCAAAGAGAATTCCAATAATTATATGCATTGAATTTACTGCAATACGCAAAAATTTAGAATTTTTAAAAATTTGAAGAATTGTGAATACAAACATCAAAATAGCTGCAAACATATACCAATATGGCAGTTTTTGAAGCAGGTCATATTTGTTATACGCAATTTCAAGATTGATTTTATCCTCGCTTGGTATTACTTTGCTTCCAAATTTCTTTTGAAAACCATTGATGCTTTCTAAAAGTTCATCGGCTGTTTTATAGTTTTTTGTCTTAATAGCATGCCCCAATGTTCCGAAATAAAGAGGCAGAATACTTTTGGTATAGGTCGAATCCATTCCTTTTAAACCAGCATGCTCCAGTTCTAAATAGGAAATCCATTTATTATTTGGCTCATTCGGAATTGGAAAAATTCGCAAGATACTTCCGCTCAATGCCGATTCCATCAAGTTTACCTTCTTATCGGTTTCGATATAATCTTTTTCAAACTGATTTGGATTCCCAGCTTTATAAGCAGCATCCAAATAAGGAGATAATTTATAATTCCCTTTTTCATCAAAGAAAGATATAAAAGGCGCATATTTATCTTTTAAATCAATTCCGATAATTTTACGGATACTGTCATTTCCTGGACTAATATAAATCAGCGGAATTTCAATCCATAATTGCGCACTCTGTGTCATTGACAAGAATACCTGATCGGAGTTCATTCCGTTATACGTATTTGAATGGCTAACTTTTCGCAATAATTCAGAAGAAAAAGTATTGATAGGTTTCATTCTACCGCCGGCATCCTGAATTATCAATCTACCAAACTTTGCGGCATGTTCTGGTGTAACGGTAAAGGTTGTCAACACTGAATCTAATTGTGCCTGCGTTGGTTTTATTCTTACATGGCCTGTACTTTCAGCATGTGAATCTCTAGTATTTTCTTTCGAATGGTCATGATCATGTTCTTGTGCAAAACCAGTCAAACTAAATAACAATATCAAAATCGTTAATAGTTTTGCTTTTTTATCTTTCACTACATCTAATTTTATTTTTAGATGACCAAAACGGGAATGTTTGGTAAAAAGAAGGGCTATCATACTAAAAAACAATAAAAAATATCCCAAATAAGTAATCGTAGTTCCCCAATAATCATGATTTACGGACAATACCGTTCCTTTTTCGTCTGGATCAAATGAAGATTGAAAGAAACGATATCCTTCGTGATCCAATACATGGTTCATATAAATTCTCGCATCAAATGGTTTTACCGAATCCTGAACGGTCACTTGGCTTTCAAAAGAAGAATAACTTTTCTCTGTTCCTGGGTATTTTTGAGCAATAAAATCATTTAGTTTTATCTTAAATGGCAAGACATAAGCTTTGCTTCCGAAGAAAAAAGTATATTCATGCTCCCCTATTTTTACTGTTTTAGAATCCCCAGTTTTTCCTTTTGAACCTAATAAGGTTACTATTTCTTCTTTCCCATTGGCAGAAAGTTTAACTATAAGTGCATCCTCATGATTCTTTTCTTTAAAATCATTTTTTGAATCATAATCAATTACTCCTGTAACTGCAGGCTCTGGAAAAACAAAACGAATATCCCCAATACTATACAATGAACGCATCATCAAAGGCTGCACAATATCTTTTACCACTTTTCCTTGTAGTTTATCAGCCATTCGCATAAAATCTCCTTCAAAAGGCATTTGAATGGTATAACTTTCTCCTGTAGTATTTATATTGATCGCGCCTTCGGTAAATTTATTCAAGGCAAAAAGGACATTGTGAACATTCTGAACTTCACCCGATTTCAGGAAATGTTCTTCACGGCCACCATCACCGGCTTCAACCAGTTTAAAATACAAACTCCCTTTTGGATCTGGTTTAACGTATTCTTTGGCGCCCATAATAAAATTTTTATAATGCACCTCAAATGGATTTCCTGCAAAATCACCTGTCATCTTAAAATCGTTATCAGTAACTGGTGATAACAAAAGGGGCTTCTCAAAAACCCTACGTTTCATTTCACCTTTGTATTCTCCATCAACAAAAAGAGTCAGGAATGTTTTATCGGAATAAAATTGATTTTCGGTAGCGCCTTCACGACTAGGCATCATTCCCTCAAAACTGATGTAACGCGTTATAAAAGCGCCAGCTATGATAAATATAAAAGCCAAATGAAGTATCAAAGTCGCCCATTTTTCTTTTTTTAGCAACTGATAGCGCTTGATATTCCCTATGAAATTAATCATAAAAAATCCCATGATAGCTTCAAACCACCAAGTATTATAGATTAAAATTCGAGCTGTATCGGTATTGTATTTGCTTTCGATGAAAGTTCCTGTTCCCATTGCAATTGCAAAAGTCAAGAATAATAAAGCCATCAATCTGGTTGAAAATAGGACAGAGAATAATTTTTTATCCATTTGGAAGTAGATTTCGTTTTAATAAAGTGTCGCAAAAGTACTCAAAATTGTCCACTTGTTTAAGGACTTAATTGTTAATTTAATCCAAAATTAAGTGTCTCTTTTTAGAGAAAAAGCAATAAACCACGCATATTCCTGTTATATGTGAGATTAAAAAATTGAAAACAACACTTCATTTTTTTTCCTAATTTTGCCAAATGATTAAAATAACGATTATCGGTTCTGGAAATGTTGCGCAACACTTGATTGATGCTTTCACAAAAAGCAATGCAGTGGAAATCATTCAGGTCTTTTCAAGAACTCAAAAAGAAATTTCACTCCCACTCGATTCAAGTAAAATTACGAACGATTGGAATGCCTTGGCGGAAGCCGATTTATACATCATAGCCGTTTCCGATGATGCCATTCCAACTGTTTCATCACAATTACCTTTTGAAAATCGTTTAGTTGTTCATACATCTGGGAGTGCGCCTCTAACTTCATTGGATAGTAAAAACAGAAAGGGCGTTTTTTACCCTTTGCAGACTTTTACCAAAGGCAAAGCAATTGATTTTAAAATGATTCCGTTTTGCTTAGAAACCCAATTTGAAAGCGATTATGTGCTATTAGAAAAAGTAGCACAAACTATTTCTGATAATGTATACAAAATCGATTCCCACCAACGCAAAGCTTTGCACGTTGCTGCTGTTTTTGTCAATAATTTCACTAATTATTTGTACCAATTAGGAAGCGAAATTTGCCAGGAAAACCATGTTTCTTTCGACATTTTAAAACCTTTGATTCTTGAAACTGCCGAAAAACTCTTGACGCTTTCTCCAAAAGATGCCCAAACGGGTCCAGCAAAACGCAATGATATTTCGACTATCAAGGCACATGAATCTTTTTTGTCGAATGAAAATCAATCTACAATTTATAAAATATTAACCCAATCTATACAAAATCATGGCAAAAAGCTATAAAGAAATAATGAATGATATTACTACGTTTGTGTTTGACGTAGATGGCGTACTTACAGACGGTTCTGTTTTTGTTACCAATGAAGGAGAGATGCTAAGAACCATGAGCATTCGCGATGGTTATGCAATGAAAGCTGCCATCGAAAGTGGTTACCATGTGTGCATTATTTCGGGTGGAAGCAACGAAGGTGTAAGAGTAAGACTTCGTAATCTAGGAATTACAGATATCCATTTGGGAACTCCAGATAAAGTAGAAACGTTCAAAGAATACACCGATGTTTATGGCATCAACCCAGAGCAAGTTTTGTATATGGGTGACGATATTCCGGATTATCATGTTATGAAATTGGTAGGATTACCTACTTGCCCTCAAGATGCAAGCCCCGAAATCAAAGCTATTTCAAGCTATATTTCTCATATAAAAGGTGGCAAAGGCGCTGCTCGCGATGTGATTGAACAAGTGATGAAAGTACAAGGGAAATGGATGGCTTATTTTGATGGGAAACTTGATTAAAGATTTTAGATCGGAGAAAATTGAATAGAGAGAAATATATTTTTTAAGCTCATAACCCGATTATTTTTTATGGATGATGGCAAAAAAGCAAAATCTTGCCCTTTAGCCCCGATTGCAGTGAAAATACTTTTTGTTTTTCTTTAAAAACAAAAAGATTGTAACGGAAAGCGGGACGATATTCACAAAAAGGCCAAATCTTTCTGCTCCAAAACTCATAACTCATACCCCACAACCAAATATTGAATATGAAATACCTCAAACTAATACGTTACCAAAACCTATTGATGCTTGCTTTGATGCAATTACTTTTTCGAT
Source organism: Flavobacterium sp. (assembly GCF_035760125.1). GTDB lineage: Bacteria > Bacteroidota > Bacteroidia > Flavobacteriales > Flavobacteriaceae > Flavobacterium. Next base: position 12,013 of record NZ_DASTTN010000346.1, on the reverse strand, counting down.
ACGGTTTTTTGAATTATCAAAGCATTCCTTTGGCACTTAATGACTGGCAATACTTTTTATTGGTATTTGCTACAATAATGATTGCTGCTGGCGGTTATGTGATTAATAACATTATGGATCAAGCAACTGACAATGACAACAAACCCAATCAGGTTGTTGTTGGCAAAAGCATATCCGAAACCAATGCTTACAATGTTTATTTTGCCTGTACCGTTTTGGGAGTTGGCGCAGGATTCTATTTATCGAATGTAATCGAGAAGCCTGGTTTTGCGGCTATCTTTATTATCATTTCTGCCACTTTGTATCTTTATGCAACCAGTTTGAAACAGATGCTACTTATAGGAAACTTTATTGTCGCATTTTTACTTGCTTTCAGCGTGCTTATCATTGGAATTTTTGACCTTTTGCCAGTTATCAATCCTGGCAACCGGATCATTATGGCCGACTTGTTTTCTATTCTTTTGGACTATGCCCTATTTGCCTTTGTAATTAATTTTATTAGAGAAATTGTAAAAGATCTTGAAGATGTCAATGGAGATTATAACCAAGGAATGAATACTTTGCCTATCGTTTTGGGAATCAGCCGAACATCAAAATTAGTATTGGGGTTGAGTTTGATTCCATTGGTAATGGTAATATTCTACATCAAAAAATATTTTTTTGCATTTGATTTGTATATTGCAACACTATATGCCTTAATTAGTATAGTTGCCCCATTAATTTATTTTGCGGTAAAAATGGCCGATGCCAAAAAAAGTGAACATTTTCATCATTTGAGCACTGTTTTAAAAATGATTATTTTGTTTGGATTGTTTTCAATTGCGATTGTTACCTATAATATTTTACACCATGCTTAAAGAAAAACTCAAAACCTATAAACTTATATTAGCTTCTGGTTCTCCAAGAAGACAACAATTTTTTAAGGATTTGGACTTGGATTTTGAAATTCGACTCAAAGAAATTGAAGAAATTTTCCCACCCGAGTTGAAAGCCGAAGAAATTACTAATTACCTCGCACAATTGAAAGCCAGTGCTTTTGAAGGAGAATTACAAAATAATGAAATTTTAATCACTAGTGACACCATAGTTTGGCACAAAAATTGCGCTTTAGGTAAACCAAAGAATCATCAGGACGCATTTGAAATATTGAAATCATTATCAAATTCGACACACGAAGTCATAACTTCGGTTTGTTTTAAGACAAATTTGTCTTCAAATTTGATATACGAAACAACAAAAGTAACCTTCAATACGTTAACTGATGAGGCTATTCTTTATTATCTGGAAAATTACAAACCTTATGATAAAGCGGGAGCTTATGGAATTCAAGAATGGATTGGCTTTATTGGAGTTTCAAAAATTGAAGGCTCCTATGCTAATGTTATGGGAATGCCGACAGATAAAGTATATGAATATTTAAACAATTTGTAAACAAGAAAAAATGGAGTTTTTTGAATACTATCTTAAACAGGAAATCAGTACGGGTATACTACTGCTGATTGTTATTTTGTCTCGGAAAGTAGTTTCAAAATTAGTAAAACGATATGCAACTGCAAGTCAGGTTATTGAAAGAAGGACAAACTTGGTGATCAAATACATCAACATTTTGATTACTATTTTGGCTATAATCACCTTGGTATTAATTTGGGGAGTTCAGACCAAAGATATTTTCATCACACTTTCCTCAATTGCCACGGTTATTGGAGTAGCGATGTTTGCCCAATGGTCTATCTTGAGTAATATCACGTCGGGCATCATTTTATTCTTTTCGTTTCCATTTAAAATTGGGGATGTAATATTAATACATGACAAAGATTTTCCAGAAGAAGGTGAAATAGAAGATGTCGGAGCCTTTCATGTAACCTTAAGAACCAATGCAGGAGAATTAGTTATCTATCCAAATAATTTATTCTTTCAAAAAGGAATTTCAGTTATAAAAAAACCTACTAACAATAGTAATGAATTTACCGATTAACGGTCGATTAATTATTATTTTTTTAAAATTAAACCCAACTCTAAATTTAAATACAATGAAAACAATTAAATTATTTATTATCGCAATCCTTTTTTTTACGGTAAGCTCAACACAGGCGCAAGTTTCTGTTGATGTAAACATAGGAACGCCAAATGTAAATGTACATGTAGGAACACCTCCTCCAGCCCCTGCCCCTGTTCCAGTTTGGGGACCTGTAGGTTATGACGAAGTGGAATATTACTATTTACCAGATATTCAAGTTTACTATGACATTAGATTGGCACAGTATATTTATTTTGGAAATGGAAGATGGATTCGTTCCAGATATTTACCAAGCTATTGTAGAGACTATGACTTATATCACGGTTATAAAGTAGTTTTGAATGATTATCATGGTCATACACCTTATACTTATTTCAATACTCACAAAGTGAAATACTATAAAGGATACAAAGGAAAACCTCAAAAAAGCAGAGGTGAATACCGAGTACGTTATGAAGATCATGACAACGATCGTCATGACAACGATCATCATGACAATGGCCACCATGATAAACATGGAGGAAATGGTCATAATGGAAATGGCAAAGGAGGTAAGCATTAATCCTATATTTCCTTTTTAAATAAAATTGAAATTTTATAATTCAAAAAGCTGCAACATATCGAAATGTTGCAGCTTTTTTTTGATCTTTAAAAAGAAAATTATTTTTTCAAATATAGATTCAACCAATCAAATATAGATTCAAACACAAAATTGCGCACTGGTTTTCTGGACAATACCAAATCATGTATGGCTCCTCCAAAACCAATAACTTTTTTATGCGGAGAATCAATTAATTTTGCTTTTTCGGTAATATCATCAACGTTCAAAATAGCATCTCCCTCAAACATTTCTTCACCCCAATACTTTGGATTAACCGATTGAATAGAATGCAAAACCAATATTGGCTTATAAACCGAAATACCATTAGCAACTTTTAAATGTCCATCGTGTATTGCATTTATCCATCCAGCATTAATAGAAGGTGCTACGTGAGGTTTCCATTGCAAATTATAATCCCATTCCCCAAAATCGTTCTTATGCAAACTTTTACCATAAAATTTTGAAAACCCGATAGGCAAAGGAATATTTGGATTTAATCTCCCCAAAAAGGAAAGCAAAGGAATAACAGTTTTCTTTTGAATCCAAGGCACATTAAAATCATAAAAAGGACTATTACAGACCAAAACATCAAAAAGCGCCTTCTCTTTTCGATCCGAAGCATACAAGGTTATAATCAATCCGCCTGTAGAATGACCATATAATACTATTTCTTGACTTCCCTCTTCTCTAATTATAGCCAATGCGCGGTCGATATCTTCATAATATTCAGATAAATTCCTCACATTATTTGCTCTATGATTCGGTAAAATAGATCTGCCATATTTCCTTAAATCCAAAGCATAAAAATGATAACCTTTCTTCAAAAACTCATCGGCTATAACATCTTGAAAAAAATAATCATTAAAACCATGAATACATAAAATAGCTTTAGTTGTCTTTGAAGAACCTCTTTTTCGGATTAGTGTAGTAGTAACTTTACCCTCAAAATCATCGGGTTGAATAATGGTCATTTGTTCAAAACCATTTTTCAAAACATCTTCCTGGTATTGCATATTCATTCTGGTTAGGTTAATTGTAGATAAAGGGGCATTTTCAAATTTTAACGAATGCAGTATACTATAACATTCTCAAATTTAGCATTCTAATTTTAAATAATTGACTAATAAAACTAATATTTTATATCAATTTTGTTAATCTTTAAGTCGCATGTTTTTTTAAAAATTGTCCTAATAAATCTCAAACATTAACATAACTTTTGGAATTATGGCTAAATATTCCCATTATTTAATTAGTATTTTTGGGCTTGAGCTAATACTTACCATTCTATTTTTTTTTTAGAAATAATAAATCTTGTTATATGCGAAAGCTTTTTTTTAAATCATTTTTAGTTTTAGTCCTTTCTATACAGATAACATACGCCCAAAAGCCTCAAAAACCGAATTCAGCCGAAATCTACAATCAAATTCAGAAGCTTAATTTTCTGGGGACAGTACTTTATATCGCCGCGCATCCCGATGATGAAAATACCCGTTTAATTTCATATATGGCTAATGACATTCATGCCAGAACTGGTTATTTATCACTAACAAGAGGAGATGGAGGTCAAAATTTAATTGGCCCACAATTAAGAGAATTACTCGGTGTTATAAGAACGCAAGAACTTCTGGAAGCAAGAAAAATTGATGGAGGAGAACAGTTTTTTTCCAGAGCCAATGATTTTGGTTATTCGAAAAATCCGGAAGAAACATTACAGATTTGGGACAAAGAAAAAGTACTTGCGGACCTTGTTTGGACGATTAGAAAATTCCAACCCGATGTCATCATCAATCGCTTTGACCATCGTTCACCTGGAACTACTCATGGACATCACACGTCATCAGCAATGCTAAGTGTAGAAGGATTTGATTTAGCCAATAATTCCGCTTCTTTTCCTGAACAATTACTATATGTACAGCCTTGGCAACCTAAACGTGTTTTTTTTAATACTTCTTGGTGGTTTTATGGCAGCAAAGAAAAATTTGATGCAGCCAATAAAAGCAATTTAGTTGCAATTCCAACTGGGGTTTACTACCCTACTCTAGGGAAATCCAATCAGGAAATAGCGGCATTAAGTCGTAGCAGCCATAAATCACAAGGTTTTGGCAGCACTGGATCAAGAGGAGAAGACACTGAATATTTGGAATTTCTAAAAGGCGAACCCTTAAAAGACAAATCATCACTTTTTGAAGGAATCGATACGAGTTGGAATCGTGTAAAAGGCGGAAAACCAATTGGTGAATTGATTACCGTTATTGCCAACCAGTATGATTTTAAAAACCCATCGGCTAGTGTTCCAAATTTGGTAAAAGCCTATACTATGATTCAAGCCTTGGATGAAAACCATTGGAAAACAGTAAAATCTGAAGAAATAAAAAAAATCATTGCAGCCTGTTCCGGATTGTATTTGGAAGCCGTTTCCAACTCCCAAGAAGCAACTCCAGGAAGTGTCGTAAAACTGAATCTCGAAGCAATAAATAGAAGTTCCGTAGCCATGCAACTTGCAAGTGTTACAACTTTACCCGAACAAAAAACTACGGTTTTGAACACCGATTTAAAAAACAACACATTACAAAACAATACTCTAGATTTACAATTACCCCAATCCATAAACTACACGCAACCTTATTGGTTAAAAGAAAAAGGAACAGTAGGATTGTACACTGTAGAAGATCAAAAAAACATTGGAATTCCTGATATTATTAGAGAAGCCAAAGTGATTTTTAATGTAAAAATTAGTGGTATTGAAATCCCTTTTGAAAGAACTATCGTCTACAAATATAATGATGATGTAAAAGGTGAAATGTATAATTTCTTAGATATTGTCCCTGAAGTAACTACTACAATTCAAGATAAAGTACTGCTTTTTCCAAATACCAAACCCAAATACGTTGGAGTTACCGTAAAAGCAGGAAAAAATGACCTCAAAGGGGATTTGAAATTGGATTTACCGAAAGACTGGAAAGTATCACCACAGTCTATTTCTTTTCAATTGGACAAAAAAGGAATGGAACAAACCGTTTATTTTGAAGTTACACCTCCTACCCAAATGAGCGAAATTATTGGAAAAAGTATCGCTACCATTGATGGAGTTCCATTTGATAAGGAGCAAATTAATATCAATTATGACCACATTACAAAACAACAGATTTTAAAAACTTCAGAGGTAAAATGCATCCGATTTGATTTGAAAACCAATGAGGAAAAAATCGCTTATATTATGGGAGCTGGTGATGAAGTCCCAAAAAGTTTGACTCAAATGGGATACAAAGTGACCATCCTAAAACCGGAAGAAATAACACCAGAGAGACTCGATACTTTTGATGTTGTCATGACTGGTGTGCGTGCTTACAATACTATTGACGCATTGGCAAACAAACAGGATATTTTATTTGATTTTGTAAAAGGCGGAAAAACAATGATTGTGCAATACAACACCAACAGAGATCTAATAACTACAAAAATTGCTCCTTATTCTTTAACAATTTCTAGTGATAGAGTAACTGAAGAAAATGCCGAAGTTCGTTTTCTTGCTCCCAATCATCCCGCTTTGAATTACCCAAATACAATTACCCAAAATGATTTTAAAGGCTGGAAACAGGAACAGGGATTGTATTATCCAAAGGAGTTTGACAAAGCCTTCACTCCTATTATATCCTCAAATGACAAAGGTGAAAGCGCCAAAGAAGGTGCTTTATTGATTGCCCCTTATGGAAAAGGAAATTATATTTATACGGGTCTTAGCCTTTTTAGAGAATTACCGGAAGGAGTTCCAGGAGCCTATAAATTGTTATCCAATATGATTTCGATAAAACCTTCGGTTAGTATTCCTAATCAAAAAATGAAACCTTAAAACGAAAAACATGGATTCAAAAAAATCTAAAATCTGGTCAAAAACTTATACATTGGTTCTCGTTGCCAATGCCCTGTTTATCATTATTTTTTATTTAATTATGAAATTATACTCTTAACCTATGCAATTATTTGACTGGATTGTACTGATAGTAACACTATTATTTATTGTAATTTATGGTGCTTGGAAAACACGAGGCAGTAAAAACGTTGAGGATTATATTCTGGGCAACAACGAAACCCCTTGGTTTACAGTAGGACTTTCGGTTATGGCAACACAGGCCAGCGCCATTACTTTCCTTTCTACACCAGGGCAGGCTTATCATGACGGAATGGGATTTGTGCAATTCTATTTTGGACTGCCAATTGCAATGGTGGTAATCTGCCTTACTTTCATACCTATTTACCACAAATACAAAGTTTATACTGCCTATGAATATTTAGAAAAAAGATTCGACTTAAAAACCCGTTCCTTGGCTGCAGTTTTATTTTTGGTCCAAAGAGGTTTAGGAACCGGAATTACGATTTATGCTCCTTCAATTATTTTATCGGCATTATTGGGTTGGAACCTTACCTATATGAACATCATTATCGGTATTTTGGTTATTGTTTACACCTTTTCAGGAGGTACAAAAGCTGTAAATGTTACTCAAAAACAACAAATGTTTGTCATACTTGCCGGCATGATGATTACATTCTTCCTCATTTTTGATTATTTACCCAATGACATGACTTTTGATAATGCTTTGCATATTGCTGGTGCCAATCAAAAAATGAATATCGTTAATTTCTCATTTGACTTAGATGAAAAGTACACTTTTTGGAGTGGAATTACAGGCGGATTCTTCCTTGCCTTAGCTTATTTCGGGACCGATCAATCACAGGTAGGTCGCTATTTGTCTGGAAAATCTGTTCGTGAAAGCCAAATGGGATTAATTATGAACGGGCTTTTGAAAGTACCTATGCAATTCTTGATTTTACTTACCGGAGTAATGGTTTTTGTCTTTTTTCAATTCAATGAAACGCCTTTAAATTTTAATCCAAACAATAAAATAACGGTAGAAAATTCAAAATACAAAGACGAATATCAAAATTTACAGAAAGATTTAAACAAATTATCCGAAGACGAAAAAGTAATCAATCTATTGTACATAGATCAACTGAATCAGGATTATGACAATCCTACCCTACGAAAAGAGTTAGTCGATTTGGCACTCAAAGAAAAAGAATTAAGAGCAAAAGCCAGAGAAATAATTTCAAAAGCGGATAACAAAGCCGAAACAAACGATAAGGATTATGTCTTTTTCTATTTTATACTCCACTATTTACCTAAAGGTCTTATTGGCTTATTGCTGGCGGTAATCATTTCTGCGGCAATGTCTTCTACAGCTTCCGGTCTCAATGCATTGGCTTCAACAACGGCTATAGATATTTATAAACGTAATGTCAAAGAAGAAAAAACTGAAAGACATTATCTGAATGCATCCAAACTTTTTACCCTTATGTGGGGAATCATTGCCATTGCATTTGCCTGTATTGCGACGCTTTTTGAAAATTTAATCCAACTCGTAAATATCATCGGATCCATATTTTATGGTACTGTTTTGGGGATTTTTCTTGTTGGTTTTTATACCAAAAAAATACGAGGAAAATCGATCTACTACAGTGCTATCATCAGTCAAATAGCAATTTTTATCATATACTATTTCACCAACTTTATTTATCCAAGCGGGACAGAAAAACTAGGCTATTTATGGCTCAATTTTATTGGGGCATTGCTCACTATAGTATTATCTTATTTGTTACAAACTACTGTATTTAAGACCGAAGAACAAACAACACTAGCAGACAATATAGTTTCATAAATCACTTATTCTTTAATACAAAAATCCCGTTTCGTCATGATTCGGGATTTTTTATATAATAATCTGTAGAGAAGCAATGCAGTTCCACTCTACAATATTTTCTTAATTTATTTATATAAAAAATAATACAAATAGTATTAAAATATAATTTTTAAAAAACTAAATTTGGTTCGTAAATTATAACCAACCATTTAGTAATGAAATCAATAAAACTTATTTGCTTAGCCTTATTTTTTCAATTGTTTTGCAGTAATACTACTTATGCTCAATTTGGTATTTCAACCGATTTATTAAAAATTGGAGCTTCAACCCTTGGCATTGACAAACTATTCAAAAAACCTGCAGCAATAACAACTGCATTTGAAGATGTAAATAAAGAAGGTTCACAAATGCCTAATTTTTTCAAATTAGAAGTTGCTCAGCCATTATATCTATTACCTAAAGCACCTAATGGAGGCTTTATACTTTGTGCAGGGTATTATGAAATGACAAATAAAAGCTATTGTTTACATGCGGGAACATTTGCTCCTTCCAAAGGAGATGGCTATATGTATGCACCTACTAACGGGTCAAAAAAAGAAATAGTTACAGCTATTCTAAAAAGTGCTGAAAATCATCCCGAAATACACCAACATGACATCCAAATTTTATTATGGGCAATAATTGCCAAAACAAAATTCATCGATTTTAGCACTGATGTAAAACTAACCGCCGTAACCTTACTCACTAAAAAACAATTAACGCAATTGGAAGATGGTGCTCTAGGCTTTTTACCCGATGATGTTATTAATCAAGCCAAAGCAAAATTACCTGAAAGTGTACAAACCGTCTTTGAAGCCGAAAACAGTATTCGTGGCTTAATTACTTCTGGAAACTATACCTATCAGGAAATGGAAAAGTATGCTATTCTTTCTGGGTTTGCACCTCCAAGGACAGATTATCCAAGCGGTATATGGACTTTGCATCCTGATGGTTATTATGTTCGATATATCCCTTCAGGTTATTCAGTCACAAAAGTTCAAATTTATGTTCCCAAAGAACTTATTATCAATCTAAAAGGAAAAAGTCTTATTTATGATGCAACCAATGACATTGCATGTCCTGCAAATACAGGTTCACAAAGACTGGCACAAACCAATGAACCATTAAACCCTGATTATTCCATCACACTAAAAACTTTATGTGATGGTGTAAATTAACATCAAAACAATAAATTCTACTTATTCAAAAAAAAAAAAAAAAAAATCCTGTCAAGTCCTAAAAAGACAAGACGGGATTTTTAATATAATCATTAATCAGAAACAGTTCTGTGTATTTTATTTTTTACTCCACTCCGCAATGCTTTCTCTATTCATTTTTACGTAATCTTGATTTTTAGCCGTTTCCGCAGCTACAAGAGATAGATTAGCTGTTTCAATAGCACCTTTTTTGTCTCCGGCTCTGGCTTGAATCAATGATTTTAAACGAGTGTACCAATAGGGTTTCTCCGTGCTCATTTCCATAGCTTTATCCATATAAGTCAATGCTTTTGCATTATCACCATTGGACTGATAAAGATATTGCGCAGCCGAAAAATAATCAGCAGATGTCGGGCCTGCTAGCACTTTTTCAATATTTGCTAATACTTCCTTTTGTGTAGGAACCATAAATTTCATCGAAACAGACGAATTTTCCCAAGCCATATCTAAGTCTGCAGAATCAGCATTTATATTACCAATACCTATTGTGAAAGATTCAACTGGCTTTACTAATGCTTCTTCTTTTACTGTAGTTCTTAACACCACATTGGCCTCATTCCATACTTCAGGATTTCCCCAATTGTTTGTGGTAGAATAAAAAATCACTTCCCAGCTTTCTATTTTAGGAATCGTATACAAAGCGTATTTTCCTTTAGGCAAAGTCTTACCATCAATTACAACATCCTCACTAAAAGAAATAGTAGTATTCTCATTTGCTCCAGTTCTCCAAACTTTTCCAAAAGGAACTAAATTTCCAAACACCGCTCTTCCTCTTGCTGCCGGTCTGCAATAAACTATTTCTACATCTGTCAATCCAACTGTTTGAAAAACTGTTGCTTTTGGACTGGCTTGAGGTGTTTTCAATTGAGCCTCAGTGATAAAGGGCGCTATAACGAAGGCTAAAACAAAAAAAATCTTTTTCATATTATTGGTTTATGTATTTCTTCAAATTTACAAATTCAAAAAACTTTAGATGTTAATTTTTCCTTAATTCAAAATTAGTTATTATACTATTTTTTCAAGCTTAGTTATTGCAACAGGAAAAAAAATCCTCCATAGAATTTCAGAAATCTTACAAGCTTTTTAAAAAATTATATAACAAGAAAAAAGATGTTCGGGTTTAAGTTTGTAATGTAATTAAACTTGAAAATCAATTAAAGAGTTGTCATTGACAATCAATAGTCAACTTTACAAAAACTACTATTATGGAAAATCAAAAAATAATACTCAAAAAAATAAAATATCTTATTTATAGAAGTATGTATTACTGTTTTGAAATTCGATATATCTTTAATTTATAAATTAATACTGCGACACTTTCTCAAAACTCAATTCATCAAAATGATTCACAACAACATCAGCCAATGACAAATCTTGGTCTTTAGAATGGAAGCTGTTATAACCCACACAAAAAATACCCGCTGCTTTGGCCGCTTTTACACCATTGGTGCTATCTTCAATAACGATGCAATTTTCCTTTGGTGCAATAGACAAAGATGCTGCATGCTCAAAAATAGCTGGATGCGGTTTAGATTTCGGAAAATCTTCACCACTTACTATATGTGAAAAATATTGATGTAAATCAAAACGGCGAAAAACTCTATCTATCGTCACTTTTGAAGCCGATGAAGCCACAATCAATTGCATACCATTCTGATGAAAATCTTTAATTAAATTCTCCACTCCTTCCAGTAAAGCCAAATCTTCTTTACTATCAAAAGCATCATTGAAAATAGATCTTTTTCTCAAAATTAAATCTTCCACTTCATGTTGCAACTTGAAATGTTCTTTCAATTTCTGAAAAGTATTACGAGTCGATAATCCCGTAAAAGAAGTGTACATTTCCTCTGGAACTTCAATATTCAGTTCGCCAAATTGTTTGTAATAAGCATAACGGTGTACTAATTCTGTATCGACAATTACACCATCCATGTCAAAAATTACGGTTTGTATCATTTTTTTTTAGATTCTAAGGTGCTGAGTTCCTAAGATACTGAGACACCTTGTTTATATTTTTGTTGTTTTAAAATAGTTTAAGATTATTTAACCTCTTAAACAATTCAACTCTTTCTACTCTTTTTTAAGCAAATATCTAATCACAGTTTCCGCAGCATAAAGTCCAAACAATCCAGGCATATAGCTATTGGTTCCATAGAAAGATTTTTTAAAATTAGAACCATCTGTCATGCGTAAGCTAGATTCATCTTGTATTTCGGAAGAAAAAACCACTTTAACTTTATTGATCTTCTCTTTCTTTAAACGCTTTCTGATTGTTTTGGCAAAATAGCAATTTACGGTTTTGGCAATATCAGTCACTTTCACCTTGGATGCTTCCATTTTTCCTCCGGCTCCCATACTGCTTATGATTCGTACTTTCTTTCTTTTGGCCGAAATAATTAAATTAAGCTTTGGAGTTACACTGTCGATACAATCCAAGACATAA
>NZ_DASTTN010000345.1:0-4889 GCF_035760125.1 Flavobacterium sp. | reverse complement strand
AAGAAAGTTTTAATCATTGAAGAATTCAAAAATGTCGATATTGCAAACTCTGTAATTTAGCTTGATATTATTCTAGAATATAAAAAGAAAAAACATTTCAAATAAACGAACGGTAAAGACTTTATTGTTCGTTTATTTATTTTAAAAATTTGATTTTACAATCAGCTCATAGCCCATTTTACAAGAACACGTTTTGAACTATAATTTATATTATGTAAAATAGAATATTTTGAAAACACCATAATCATTAGCATTCATATAATAATTTCAAAAGAAATTACTTTTACTTCAATTATTAGATTCCTAGGATATTTATACAAACCATACTCTCTCTACATTTACATCTTGACAATAATTGGAAAAAAAGCGGATAAAAAAAATCATCGCCACATGACGATGATTTATATATACTTTCTATGAAAATTATTTCACCTTGAAACCAATATTCCATTTGTCCCAACTTAAAACAACATCACTGGCATTAATTTTATAAACTAATTTTTCTGTACTTGATTCTGATTCCGTTTGCTTAACCGTAACTCTTAACTGATCTTCTTTGGCATTATATTTATAAGCTCCCCATTGTTTAGGCTCTTTGTTAAAAATAATAACACATTCGTTTTGGTTAGGAATAACGAAAAAAGAATATTTACCAGCCGGCAATTTTGAACCTTCAATGGTAAGATCTTTATCAGTTTCGAATGTTGTAGCTTCATTGGCTCCTGCACGCCAAACTTCATTAAAAGGAACTAATTCTCCCCAGATTTTTCGTCCTCTTACCGAAGGACTTCCATAATTAATTTGAATAGTTGCTCCATTAATCATTCCTGTCGCTTTTTCTGGCGGACTCTTTGGTTTCTCTTGGGCATTTGCAAATGAAATCGCAAAAAACGAGAACAATAATAGTAATGAGATTTTTAAAATTTTCATAGTTTATTTATTTATTTAGCATTAAAATTAAATAATTGTATCCAACATCACTCTAACACATAGTATTTTATGAAAAATTTAACTATACCGTAATTTATAAAAATTAGTTTTTTTAGCCTTACTTTTGAAATCTATTTTTATTATTTTTACAAGCATTACTTTACAACAAGACTATGAATACAATTGCGGAAAATATAGCTGACTTTTTGAAAGAGTACCCACCATTCGACAACTTGACTTTTCAAGAGCTATCAGCCATTGCTACAAGTATTCGGGTTTTGAATATGGAAAAGAATGAAACTTTATTCCAAATAAATGACAAACTGCACGATTGTTTCTATGTAGTTGCCTCCGGTGTTATTCATTTATCTGTTATAGCAGATGCCGAAGAAACCTTGTTAAATAAGTGTCATGCAGGTGATGTATTGGGATTAAGACCATTTTTTGCCAAAAACAATTACATGATGACGGCCAAAGCCCGCGAAGAAAGTATTGTTTATGCCATACCAATTATAACTTTTCGCCCTTTTGTAGCCAATAATCCTGATGTACTGAATTTTCTTTTGGAAAGTTTCGCCACCAATACCTGGAATCCAAAAGAAAAAGAAAATCTAAGAGGCAAATTAGCAAATGATAATATTGTTTATATTGACCAAAAGTCAGAAATGCAATATTTTCAGTCGCTAACCTATAATAGAATACCACTTACCGCAACCATCAATGACATTGCCAAAGATGTTGCCTTAAAAATGGCTGAAAATATTTCTACGAGCGTAGTTATTTGTGATAATCTATTGCCTATTGGAATAGTAACACATACAGATATGTGTACCAAAATTGCTACAGGACTGTTCCCTTTGACCGTTACAATGAAGGCCATTATGTCTTCCCCGGTTGTAACTGTTGTTGAAAATGTCTCCTTAGCAGAAGCGCAACTTTTGATGTTAAAAAACAATGTAACCCATCTGTGTGTTACTTCGGATGGAACGGATAAATCTCCTGTGAAAGGAGTGATATCTGAACATGATCTAATTATTGCCCAAGCCAATAATCCAGGCGTTTTAATCAAAGAAATCAAAAGATCATCCAATGCCAAGGAACTAAAACACCTTAGAGAAAGATTGACTGAATTAATTCAGAATTCAATTCACAAAAATATTCCGCTTTCCAATATAAATAATATAGCAAGCGAAATAAACTCTGCTATATTAAAGCGTGCTGTGGAATTGTCCATTTTAGATTTAGGTTCCCCTCCTGCACGATTTGCATGGCTAAGTATTGGAAGCCAAGGTAGAAAAGAACAATTATTACTAACAGACCAAGATAGTTTATTGATATTCGAAGATGTAGCTCCTGATAAATACAGAGATGTGAGGGATTATTTCTTGAAATTAGCAAAAAGAACAACCGCTACTCTTGAAAAAGTTGGTTATGAATTATGTCCAAATGGTCATATGGCAAGCAATATGCTTTGGTGTAAATCATTGACAGACTGGACTAAACAATATGACAGTTGGATGAATACTCCAGGTGAAAACAGTAATGACCTTAGTAGTATTTTCTTTGATTTAGAACTTGTTTTTGGAGAAAAAAAGATATTTGAAGCGATAGAAAATGTTATTTTAAAAGACTTGGATCACAACACGTTATTTTTTGACTTCCTAGGAAATGACGCATTAAGAAAAAATTCTCCGCTTACCTTTTTCAAGAAATTTGTTCTGGAAGAGGAAGGACCAAATAAAAATAAATTTGATATAAAAACTAGAGCATTAATGCCATTAATTGATGGAGCCAGACTGTTTGCCTTACATTTTAACATTAAAGGACTAAATAGTACCTACCTGCGTTTCAAACAATTAGCAATAATTGATGCGAAAAATTCAGATATTTACTTAAATTGCGCTGAAGCATTTTTAACTTTATCAAAATTTAGAGTAAATGAAGGTTTAAAAAATGAAAATTCAGGTCAGTATATAAACCTGAGCGAACTAACAAAATTAGACAAAGAAAAATTAAAAAATGCCTTAGCCCCAATGAAAGAACTGGAAGAATTAATTAAAAGTAATTTCAAACTAACGCAATTTTCATAATGATGCTAGATTGGCTAAAAAACATAAATAAAGAACACCCTGATTTTTGGAAAGCTTACCTTGCTAAGTTTGAACATAAATCAAAACGATATGTTGTATTATCTACTGAAACTTCTGGAATGAATCCTGATAAGGATGTTATTTTATCTATTGGTTCCTTTGCAATCGTGAACAACAAAATTCATATCGGTGATAGCTTTGAGTCTATTTTTCTACAATACAAGTATTTCCACGATAATGGTTTATCAAATGAGTTTATTTTGGAAAGCAAAATGAAAAAACTGAGTGAACCAGAAGCAATTCACGCCTTTATAGATTATATAGGGAATGCCGTTTTAATTGGACATCATGTCGATTTTGATGTCGATATGATCAATAGCGCACTTTTAAGACTGGATTGTGGCAGATTAAAAAACGAAGCATTGGATATTGATGTAATGTATCGAAAACTAGTAGATATCAATGACAAACAGTTTTCACTTGATGAATTATTAGAAATTTTCAAATTACCAAAAAGCTATCGACGATCTCCTTCAGAAGATGCGTATTCCATTGCATTACTGTTTTTAAAATTAAAGAACAGATTGGGAATTAAATAGACTTCTACTTATTGTTGCAATGTTATTATTTTTTTGAAACGTCCATGATGTGTTATAGAAACTGGACCGATTGTATTTGAGACAACATCCAAAATATAAGGAATACCATTCTCTTTTTTTATATTTTCTAAAGATTCCAAAGACTTTATTTTATTAAAAAAATCAATTTTGGAAACAGCAATTGAGTAAATATAAAAATCCGTAATATAGGTTTGAGTATAAAAAACAAAGTCATCAATAGAGACCGTTCCAGAAATTTCATCTTTATAATGACATTGTAATCTCCCTGGAAAATAACCGTTAATTCCTGTTTCGCGATTATAAATCTTATATGCAGCCTCCTTTCTACTCCATAAATTCCAAACCATGAGCTCTGGATTAGAGTTGTTGAGAATCAAACGTTGCTCTTGCAAAGAAAAAATTTTATCCAAAAAACCTTTTCTTTTCCAATTACTTTCTTTTTGGGCTAAATCGAGATCAACTATATCATTACCAATCATTCTTTTAATAATTCAGCCTCAATAATACCAATAGCTGATTTCACATTGACCATTTTCTCCATCGATTCATTATCAATTATAATATCGAATTTTTCTTCAATATCTAATATTACATCAACCAAATTAGCCGAATTGATTCTCAAATCGTTCACAAAATCAGTTTCTTCTGTAAGAGAGTCAAATGCTTCCTGATTTTGAATATATGGTTTTACTATATTCTTTAACTGTTCTATTGT
Source organism: Flavobacterium sp. (assembly GCF_035760125.1). Classification (GTDB taxonomy): domain Bacteria; phylum Bacteroidota; class Bacteroidia; order Flavobacteriales; family Flavobacteriaceae; genus Flavobacterium. The sequence goes on along the minus strand of NZ_DASTTN010000345.1, from coordinate 534 downwards.
CGCTTCTCTACTCATAAAGTTATTTTATTTTGTTAAACTAACTATTTAGATTTAAGTTTACTAAGGTATATATTTTTTAAAAACAACACATCCATTTACATCTCCAAATCCAAAACTGGCTTTCAGAATAATATTCAAATCTTTTTCAAGCAGTTGCAATGGAATTCTTGACGAATCGACGATTTCTGTAATTTCAGGATGCAAATCTTCACAATTAAGGTTCGGAAAAATAAATCCTTGATACAATTGCAAAATACTGGCCACACTTTCTATACTCCCCGCTGCCGATAAACAATGCCCCACAATAGATTTTAATGAATTGATATAAGGAAAATCCACCCCTCCTCTACTTAAAGCTACGCTCCAATTTGAAATTTCCAAACTATCTTTACTCGTAGCGGTAAGATGACCATTAATCACATCAACATCTTGAGCAGTAATTCCGGAACTCTTCATCGCATTCTGAATACATTTTTGAACAGCCAAGGGATTTGGAGCAGTTAATGTTCCCAAACCTCTTTGCCCTCCAGAATT
>NZ_DASTTN010000344.1:0-5758 GCF_035760125.1 Flavobacterium sp. | reverse complement strand
GTTAAATACATTGGTGTTGGTGAAGGAATTGAAGATTTGCAGGTTTTCAATAAATACGAGTTTGTAGATAGTTTTTTTAAATAATTGAGTTCGGTATTTCATGAAAAATTATAATCCTATTTACTTTTACTTTGTGAGTATCATTGCATTTGTCTTGGCTAATGTATTTAGAGACAAGAGTATTCCTTTGTATTATGCTTTATTGATAATTGGTTTTGTTTTCTTTGTTTTGGGAGTAATCAGAAGAGTTCGAAATAAATAGAAAGTTGATTCTACTGATACAAAGCACTTATTTTTGTCCAAAGCGTTTCGTCAAAATCAGATAAGGCTAGATTTACATTATCTGCTGCGTCTCCCATTCGGATCACAACCATTTTTTTGCTGGGTACCACGTAGATTTTCTGGTCGTTTTTGCCCAAAGCCATAAACATATCGTTTGGGGCGGTGGGTATGATGCTTCCTTGAAAAGTAGCTTGTGATTGTGGTAAATGATAATTGGCTTTGCCATTTAGCCACCATAAATACCCATAACTTAAGTTGATGTTTTGTGAAGTATTAGTCGCTTCGTTAAAATAGTTTTCGTTCAAGATCACATTATTTTCCCATTTTCCTTTATTGTACATAAGCAATCCAAAACGGGCCATGCTTCTTGTAGTACTGCTGTAAACAATATTGTTGCCAGATGTAAACCAGGCTCCATTCATTCCAATTTTGTCTCTTAATTTGGCATTGAAATAGTTGTTCCATGATTGACCACTTGCTTGTGCAATGACATCCTGTAATTTTACATAAACATTGTGATATGCCCAACGGGTTCCAGCATCGGCAGTGTAGGTTAGGGCGGAGGGAGAAACATTATCAGTGGTGTCGTCTAGTCCGGAAGTCATTGTCAATAAATTTTTACAGGTGATTAAATTCTCTTTGGCAAGTGGTGAACTTGTCCAGCCTGTTCCTATGTATTGAGAGACTTTGTTGTTGATGTTGATGAGGTTTTCCTGTTGTGCAATTCCTGTCATAGTTGACGTCAATGCTTTACCAGCACTTGCCCAATACCAATTGGTTGTAGTATCATGACCGTTGAAATAACTTTCCATAACGATGCGTCCGTTGACAAGGATGATAAATCCCTTGGAATGTTTGAGTTCCAAATAATCCAATAATGGTTGGACAGCCGATTGCTTCCAGCCAAGACTTTCTAGGGTTTTGGTCTCCCAAGTGTTGCCTGAAAGTGGTGGAAAATACAGTATTTCTGTAGGTGTTGGAGTAGTTGTCGGTTCTGTATTGTCAGAAGAACAATTGGTGCAAAAAAATGCAAAGACTAGTAATAGTATTGATTTTGACATGGTTGGGAAGGTTGGTTTTGGGTAAGACCAAAAATATCTAAATAAGTTTAATGAGAAGGTGAATTTTTTATTTTCTTTGGAATTTTAAAGTTTAACTTTGTCGCATTAACTAAAGGTGTTGATAAGTGAGATGCCTTAGCCCTGATAGAAGCGGTATCCTTTTTTGGGTCGTTTTTTACGAGACAAAAAAGATACAAGCGGATAGCAGGATAAAGCTCCTTAAAAAAAGAATAATTCTATGAAAAAAGTATTTGGTGTTTTAATAGTTGCCCTTTTATTTGTGGGTTGCAAGCAAAAAATAACTTCTGCTGATGTTGTCAAAATTAATGGCTATTGGGAGATTGAAAAAGTGGTTTTTGAGGATGGAAAGGAGAAGCAATACGGAATGAATGAATCATTTGATTATTTTCAAATTGACAAAAATAATGTAGGGATTCGCAAGAAAGTGATGCCGCAATTGGATGGAACTTTTTTGGTGAATGATACGTTTGAAAATGTAAAATTGCGTTTTGACGATGACCAGACTTTTTTGGATTACAGTACGCCTTACATGAAATGGAGCGAGGAAATACTTGCATTGACGGATAAAGAGCTAATTGTTTTGAATGCAGAAAAAAAGGAATATCATTATAAAAAAGCGGGACCAATAAATCTAGATGACTATGGCAAAAAGGCTAAATAATCAAAGTTCGATAGGGGACGTTTTGAAGCAAATTATCGAGGTTAATAAATTGCAATCAGGAATGGATGAGATTGATGTGAAAGATGCTTGGCGTAATTTGATGGGGAACGGTGTGAACAGTTATACCAATAATGTGGTTTTGAAAGGTTCAACTTTGTATGTTCAGCTGACTTCGGCAGTTTTGCGTGAAGAATTAAGCCACGGAAAATCCAAGATCATAAAAATGATTAATGAAGAATTGCGAAGAGATGTGGTGAGGGATGTGGTTCTCAGATAGCAGAAGTACAAAAAAAGAAGGCAGATGAGAATACTTAATTATATAAAAAATCCCATTCGAACACGAATGGGATTTTTTGTAAATTTTGCGTTAACTGTTTTTAGTTTTGTTTTAACTGATTACTAAAAACTGAATACTGCTAATTTATTAAAACTGCTCTCTTCCTGCGAAATGGAATGCACCTTCGATAGCAGCGTTTTCGTCGCTATCAGAACCGTGAACTGCATTTTCTCCGATAGAAGTTGCGTATGCTTTACGGATAGTTCCTTCAGCAGCTTCAGCTGGGTTTGTAGCACCAATTAAAGTTCTGAAATCTTCTACTGCGTTATCTTTTTCTAAAATAGCGGCAACGATTGGTCCACGAGACATAAATTCTACTAATTCTCCGTAGAAAGGTCTTGCAGCGTGTACTGCGTAAAATGCTTGAGCATCTGCAACTGTTAATTGAGTTAATTTCAAAGAAACAATTTTGAAACCACCGTTTGTAATCATTGCCAATATGTTTCCGATGTGTCCGTTTTGAACTGCATCAGGCTTAATCATTGTAAAAGTTCTATTAGTTGCCATTTTTTCTGTGTTTTAAAATTTTGTGCAAAAATATACTTTTTTTATTGAATGATTTTAGCAAATCGTCAATTTAATGACGTAAATCTGTTATTACCGTTATTTTAAACTTTAAAGTACATTTTCTTTTTGTAGAAATAAGCCAAAAGAATAGACCATAAACCTACATAAAGCAGTGCAAACACTAATGAAGCTGTCATGGGATTATTGAAAAATGGCTGTACTCCAAAGGCATACAAAAAGTCCAAAAGATTGATTTGTTCTGTTGGTATTTTTGGGTTTGGAAACGAAATCGCGACAAACGCTTGTGGAATGATTTCGGATAAAAAGAAAACAATCATTGGATTTACACCCCAAATTAGGAATAATTTGGTTCCTTTTTTATAATTAGCAATGTCAATGCAATAGTATAAAATTGATAAGACCAATGTGGCTAATCCTGTAGTATATAAGACGAAAGAACTAGTCCAAAGTGATTTGTTTATTGGAAAAATAATATTCCAAAGTTGCCCTGACACAATAAGGGCGATCCCTATAATTGCCATTTTTTTGGCTTTTTCCAGTTTTAATAATGGACTGTTGAGCAATTGTCCAATTAATAAGCCAATAATTCCTGTTGCAATAGCAGGAATCGTGCTTAGTATTCCTTCAGGATCCCAAGTATTGGTTACTTCCCACATATGTCCTTTTAACAAAGCACTATCTACCCAAGCGGCTAAATTGGTTCCTTTTTCGAGGTTTGTAATTTCGAATCCAGGTGCCGGAACAAGAGTTATGATTGCCCAATAACCTAGTAATATTCCGATAGCTACGAGTAATTGTGTTTTTTGATTCGTTTTTAGATACAAAAGGGAGGCAATGAAATAGACAATTCCGATGCGTTGCAGTACACCAGGAAGTCTCACTATTTTATAAGCTTCAATACCGCTATATGCTAAGATTAAATAAATTGCAAAAATTGAAACAGCTAAATAGGTTTTTAGTTTTGCATTGAAATTTCCCATCAGCGCATATCCAACTGCTGCAGTTATTAGTAAGCGACCAATGATTAATGGAATGCCATCTAGTCCGAAGAGTTGTATTTTTCCGAAAAAGTTAAAAAAGACACCCAAGCAAAACATACGTAACGAACGGGTCAGTATTTTGTTGAATGTTGTGCTGTCATAATTTTTGGTTGGCATTGCAAAAGAAATAGCCACTCCCATAATGAAAATAAAGAACGGAAAAACCAAGTCGGTAGGAGTACAACCGTGCCATTCGGAGTGAAGTAAAGGAGGATAGACGGTTGCCCAGCTACCTGGATTGTTAACAATAGTCATTAATAAAATAGTCAATCCTCTAAATACATCAAGAGAAATAAGGCGGTCTTTGGTCATTGGTTTTGTGGTTAGTTTTGGGAGTTTTATATTTTTAATCTAAAGTAATGATATTGAAATTTTGTTCTAATGGTTTGAGTTGGTTCATTATTTGCGGAATTAAACGTTCTCCATTTTCTAAATAAAATTCCGAAAAATTAGCTTGGCGTTCTTGTAAACTCTGGTTGGGGAACAATTCGTTTTGCAAGTCAATAATACGTTGCAATTCATCGTGAAATTTTCTTTTTTGAGCAATAAGTAATCTTTTTTCAAGAGATTCCAATCCTTTTGTTTGTTTGGTTTCTTGCGCTTTCACGGCACCTAAGAAAGATTTGTCTGTATGGTTGGCCAATTCTAGAAGTACTTCGAATTGTTTTTTTAATACTTCTTTCTGTTCGGTAAAATCAATCGGGAAATCCGATAGTTTTTGGGTAATGCGATTGATTAAACTTGCTTGCTTCGTAAATAAATCAGACCAAGTCAAGTTTAGTTTGTCTGCCTTTTTGTTCTGTTTTTCGGTTGCCAAAAGCACTGAGTTTCTCAATAACAATATTGGGAAAGTTACTTTTGCGGAAGCGAAAAAGGATTTCAATTCGAACCAATACGCAATTTCACCCCCTCCGCCAATGTAGCATAAATTGGGTAAAATGACTTCTTGGTACAAAGGACGCATAATAACATTGGAACTGAATTTTTCGGGATTGCTTTCTAATAATTCCAAAATTTCAGATTCCGTGAATTCAATTTTGGTGTGATTGACCTTGTAAATTCCATTTTCAAGAATAATTCGTTCGCGTAAATTATCCTCAATGTAAAATAAATTGATTTCACGAGGATTCACCTGAACGGAATAGTCTTTTAATTTTTCGATGGTTTCGGTTACTGCTTTGAAAGAAGTTTGATTCAGTAATTCGTCTTTTATGTAGGGTATAAAATTACGTTTCAATTCGAGATTGTCCGCATCCAGAATTACTAATCCAGCTGAACCAAAAAGTGCATTTGCTAAATATCTAGTGGCATCGGCTAAGTTGCTGTGTTTGAGATAGGAATCTTCAAATAGCTTTTTAATTGTGTTGGCATTGGTGCTGGAACCTATTTCAAGTGCGAATATTTCAAGAAAATCATCCAATCCCTCGGTGGATAATCTTCCGACAGGTCCTGTGCTTTCTCTGTTCCAATGAAATTTTTTTCCTTTGAAACTGAAATAATTAATTTCTTCAAAATCATGGTCTTCAGTTGCCATCCAATAAACGGGAACGAAGTTTTGTGATGGGTATTTCGTTTTTAATTCCTTCGTCAGATTGATTGTGGAAATAATTTTATACAAAAAATACAATGGACCGGAAAACAAATTCAGCTGATGTCCCGTCGTAATTGTGAAAGTATCTGAACTGGACAAAGCTTCAATATTTTGCTTCGTCAAATCGGATGTGGGAATTTTTGAATATTGGTTTTTCAGAACCGTAACTAAAACCTCTCTTTTTGTGTTGAAATTGTTGTAGCCGTTACCGTCGAAATTTTCTTTTTTTTCCTTTAT
>NZ_DASTTN010000343.1:0-9795 GCF_035760125.1 Flavobacterium sp. | reverse complement strand
ATTTCAAACTCTCAAAAAAGTCAATATCGGTTAAGTTTTCGAACACCTCCCCTTCCACTACAATTATTAGAAAAGGGTTCTGTCGCATCTGTCAAATTAAAACATAAAATAATCAAAATAAAAAATTATGCCGCCAACATACAGAAGGATTTAAACATAGTAATCCCGGGATTAAACATTTGATTCTTTTGCAAAATATGAACAACTTCAATACCACTTAGAGTTATTTTTGCAGATTCAAATTTTTTAAAACCTTCACCATTTAAAATCCTCCACTTTATAAAACCATGATCCAGTTCTACTATGTCATTAAGGTATTTACATTGTCGAACCTCTATTTTAGAAAATGAACGTTTGTTATAAAATTTAATCGCACTACTATTTGAGCCACTCTTGCCAATATTTATTAATCGGGGTTTGTAATTATATGGATCGCCTTGATTAGAAATGACTGGGCGCCCATCCTCTCCCTTCTCTTAGTCAATAAGAAATCAACTGTATTGCCAGACTTATCAATTGCCCTATACAAATAACTCCCTTGCCCTTTAACTTTAATATAAGTCTCGTCCATTCTCCAACTACCGCCAACTTGTACTTTGCGTTTCTTCATTTGCATCTCCATTAATGGTGCAAACTTATATACCCAACGTTGAATTGTAGCATGGTCAACATCAACTCCACGCATTTTTATGATCTCTTCAACATCCCGATAACTTAATGTAAACCTAAGCTTAAAATATACTGCCTGCAGAATAATAGACTTTGGATAACAATCACCTTTTGTATTCATGAGTTTAAGAATTTAAAAAGGCAAAGATAAAACTTAGCTTTAGATGCTACAGAGCCGTGGACACTCCACAAATAATTAATTAAGAGCGATTTATAATTTATTTAAAAAAAAATGAACACCGTTCAAAAAATATGCATACTTTTGCAAAGAATATTAATTTTATGAGTACAGCAGAAAGAAAAGCACGTGAAAAAGCAGCCTTAAAATTACTCATTCTAAAAGGAGCCAAAAAACTCTTCTTAGAAAGAGGTATTGAGCAGACTACAATTCGAAATATTGCTGATGAAATAGATTACAGTGTTGGAACTGTATATGTTTATTTTAAAGATAAAAATGCCATTCTGCACGATTTGCATTCCATTGGTTTTCAAGAATTAGGAGGCTATTTCATGGAACTATTCTCTATTATTGATCCGATGGAACGTCTGAAGAAAATGGGATTTACGTATTTGAAGTTTGCCATGGAAAACTCAGAAATGTATGATTTGATGTTCATTGTAAAAGCACCAATGGAATTTATAGAAAGCTCTGAAAAAGAAGCTTGGAATGAAGGAGTCGATACATTCAATGCACTAAAGAAAACCGTTGAAGAATGTATGGCTAAAGGTCATTTTGAAGGACATTCGTTAGAACCTTTGTCCTTTATGATCTGGAGTTTAGTCCACGGAATGTGCTGTCTTGAAATACGTCAGAGAACAAAAGGTGTAAAATTCTCTAACCCCGATACCATCCTCTCTGATGGATACAACGAATATTTAAAAATAATAAAGAAACTTTAAAACTTTTTTTTGATTAAAAAAATGAACAATGTTCAATTTAAAAACAACGTACAACAAATGAAAAAATCAGTAACCATCATCATTATTTGTTTTGGCTTTTTTGGATATTCCCAAAGCAAACTCGAAAACTATATCCAAATTGGATTAAAAAGTAATGAAGTAATCAAACAGCACAACTTTGATATAAACAAAAGTATATATGCTTTAAAAGAAGCTCATTCCTTATTCTATCCAACTGTTTCTTTAAATGCAAATTATACCATAGCTGATGGCGGTAGAACGATAGATATTCCAATTGGAGATATGCTGAATCCAGTCTACAGCACTTTGAATCAAATTACCAATTCGAGCGCTTTTCCTTCCCTGCAAAATCAATCGGTTCAAATCAACCCGGATAATTTCTATGATGCTAAAATTCATACTACAATGCCATTATTGAATTTTGAAATTATCTATAACAAGAGGATTAAAAATCAACAAAGCTCGTTGCAAAGAATAGAGCTTGAAATCTATCAAAGAGAGTTAGTCAAAGAAATAAAAATAGCCTACTATAAATATCTCCAGTCAATAGAGGGAATTAATATTTATCAGGATGCTTTAACATTGGTAAAGGAAAACCAAAGAGTAAATCTATCATTATTCAAGAATGATAAAATAAATCGTACAGCAGTTTTGCGAAGCAATAACGAAGTAATTCGTATTGAAGCCAACCTTGAAACGGCAAAACAAGTCAGCAGTAACGCTAAGACTTATTTTAACTTTCTGATTAATCAAAAGCTTGATACTGAAATTGAAGTTGATTTAGACAAAGAAAATCTGCCCAACGAATTGGTCAACGAGAATACCCAAAACAGAGAAGAACTTTCAAAACTTGATGTGGCTAAAGATTTAAATAACAATGCTGGTAAGCTGACACAATCGTATTGGTATCCAAAGTTAAGCGGTTTTGCAGATTTAGGTTTTCAGGACTTTGATTTTGAATTAGATAAACAATCAAGATACTATTTTGCCGGTATTGGTTTGGAATGGAATATTTTTTCAGGTAACAAAAATAAATACAGACTCAAACAAGTAGAAGAAGATAGTAAAAAAATAAGTTCTCAGACAGACAATGTAAAACAGCAATTATTACTTCAGTTTCAGGTTTCCCGGAATAATCTGAAATCAGCTTTGGAACAATTCTACGCCGATAAAAATCAAAAAGAATCAGCCAAAAAATATAATGAGGATATAACCAAATTATACAAAGAAGGTCAGGCTATATACATTGAACTTCTGGATGCACAAAATCAATGGGTAAATGCTCAGCTTAATACCAATATTGCCCTTTATAATTCCTGGATTGCTTTTGCAGAATTAGAAAGAGCCAACGCAACTTTTACTTTTAATTAAACACAAAAAATCATGAAATCAAAGATTATTACATCCGTTCACCTTTCAGGCTCGGGTCACGAACACCTAAAAAACAATTTTACACTTGTTAGTAAAAAAACAATAGTACTATGCCTTTTTGCCCTTCCTCTTTTTTTTGCGTGTAAAGAAGAAAAAAAAGAACATGCACCATTCGAAACTGCTGATATTATTCCAATTAAAACAGCAACAGTTCAATCTTTAGCACTCACAAATAATATAAGCGCATCTGGATTAGTAACCACAGAAAATCAAGCCAATTATGGTTTTAAAATAGGTGGTGTAGTGAGTCGAATTTATGTAGAAGAAGGCCAGTTTTTTAAAAAAGGCCAACTTTTGGCAGCTTTAGATGCTACCGAAATTAATGCCGGTTTAAATCAAACGGATTTGAATGTGAAAAAATACGAACGTGATTACAACCGCGCCAATAATTTATACAAAGACAGTGTGTACACCCTAGAACAGCTTCAAAACACAAAAACAGGTCTTGACATTGCTAAAAAGCAGAAAGATGCCATTGCTTTTAATGCTCGTTACTCTAAAATATATGCTGCTGCTGATGGTTTTGTAGCCAGTAAGATAGCCAACGAAGGGGAAGTAGTTGGTGCCGGATCTCCTATTCTGGCAATAAATGAAACAAATCAAAATAACAACTATTTATTAAAAATCGGTTTGACAGATAAAGAATGGGCATCAACAAAAATTGGCCAGAAAGCAGTTGTTACTCTTGATGGTTATCCCGAAGAGCACTTTGATGCTTTTGTTTTTCGAAAGTCACAATCTGCAGATGTAGCAGTAGGTTCTTTTCAGGTAGAATTGAAACTGAATATGAAAAACAATAAACCGGCAGTGGGTATGTTTGGAAAGGCAGAAATTAAAGCAGAGAATGCAGAAGATTTTATCATCATCCCTTATAATTCGCTTATTGAAGCCGATGGTAACAAAGCCTTTGTATTTATAGTAGCCAATAACAAAGTAAAACGTCAGCCTGTTACGATTAATAAATTTGAGAATAACAAGGTATTCATAAAAGACGGCCTTCAGAAAACAGATCAGATAGTGATCTCTAACAGTGCTTATCTAAACGAACAATCGACGATAAAAATCATTAAATAATTAACAGTATGAAGATTACAAACTTTGCTGTCAAAAATTATCAGTTTACACTGATCATATTTCTTCTGGTAGCCGTTGTGGGTTATCTTACCCTATTTTCGATGCCAAGATCAGAAGACCCTTCCACCCACCCACCCCAGTATCTTATTACTGTAATTTATCCCGGTACCAGTCCAAAAGATATGGAGGAACAAGTCGTAAAACCTATCGAAAATAAAATTTACGGACTTGAAAACATCGATAAAATCTTGACTACCGTTGAAGATGGTGTAGCCGCTTTTCAGGTAAAATTTAAATATGGCGTAGACGTTGATAATAAATATCAGGAAATTTCTACTGAAATGAACGCGCTGAAAAACAGCGAACTTCCAAAAGATATTTATCAGATCAAAACAGAGAAAATTGCATCTTCTGATGTGAAAATTCTTCAGGTGGCATTAGTGTCAGAAAATGCCTCTGACAAAAAACTGCGTGATGAGGCTGACAAGCTGAAAACAAAATTAGAAAAAATCACCAACCTTAAGGATGTAAAATACTCTGGAATTCCTGAACAGGAAATTCGTATTGATTTGCAATTGGATAAACTGGCGCAATTAAAAATTCCGTTAAATCTGGTGATGGGAAGCTTACAAAGTGAAGCAGCCGATATTCCGGGAGGAAGCATCGATCTTGACAGCAAAGTATTTAATGTAAAAACCAGCGGTAAATTTAAGAACGCAGAAGATGTTGCCAATACCGTCATTTATAATGCAAACGGAAAAATAATCTATATGAAAGATGTTGCCGAAGTTGGCTACAAATCTCAAACAGTAGATCATATTACCCGTATAAACGGACACCGATGCATTTTGGTTACTGCCGGAATGAAGGACAATGTAAATATTACCGATGTTCAGAAAGAATTTTCACCAATCGTCGAAGAATTCTCGAAAGACTTACCTCAAAATATCAAACTGGTTAAAAACTTTGATCAGGCCAATATGGTATCACAGCGTTTAGGACATTTGGGCTTTGATTTTGCACTTGCCATCATTTTGGTTATTATCACGCTGTTGCCATTAGGGTCAAGAGCATCTCTGATCGTTATGATATCGATACCATTATCATTGGCTTTGGGGCTGATTGCAATGAATGCTTTAGGTTATTCCTTAAATCAGTTAAGTATTGTTGGATTAGTGGTAGCTTTAGGATTATTGGTGGATGACAGTATTGTGGTGGTAGAAAACATCGAGCGTTGGCTTAGAGAAGGACATTCTAAAATGGATGCCGTTTTAAAAGGCACAAAACAAATAGGAATTGCTGTTGTGGGATGTACAGCAACACTTGTGATTGCTTTTTTACCGCTGGTTTTTCTTCCTGATGTTTCGGGTGAATTTATTAGAAGTCTTCCAATGGCGGTTATTACAAGTGTATTGGCTTCTATGATTGTAGCCTTGACATTAGTTCCATTTTTAGGAAGCAGATTTTTAAAAACACACGAACACGGAGAAGGAAATGTCTTTCTTCAATATTTGCAAAAATTCCTTACCAGAAGTTACAGGGACATAATGCCTAAAGCATTAAAATTCCCAAAAACAACTATTGCTATATCTATATTTTTAAGCATTACTGCTTTTGGATTGTTTAAGGCAACCGGATTTAAATTATTCCCAACTTCTGAAAAGCCAATGTTTTTAATTAATATAAAAATGCCTCTTCAGGCAAATATTTCAGAGAGTGACAGGGTTACAAAATTGATAGAATCTGAACTAAAGAACCATAAAGAAATTGTGTTTTATACTGCCAACGTCGGTAAAGGGAATCCGCAAATTTATTACAATGTACATCCTCAAGACAGAAAACCCGATTTTGCTCAGATTTTTGTTCAATTGGATGATGAAGCAAAACCTACTGAAAAAACAGCTTTGATTGAAAGATTGCGTGAAAAATTTAAAACAATGCCCTATGCCAAAGTTGAAGTAAAAGACTTTGAACAGGGAACGCCTCTTGAAGCAAATATTGTAGTGAGACTATTCGGAGAAGACCAGGCCATTTTACGTAAACTGTCGGCTCAGGTAGAAAATATTTTACGAAATCAGAAAGGTACCGTCTACATTAATAATGAGTTGAATACATATAAAACAGATGTCAAAATAAAAATCAATAAAGAAAAAGCAAGAACACTTGGCGTTTTAACAAGTGAGGCTGATAAAGTAATTCGTCTTGCCGTGGCAGGATTAACCGTTGGAGATTACATAGATGACCGTGGCGATGCAAGAAATGTTACACTTACACTGCCAAGAGATAAGTTTTCTAATCTGGATGCGCTAAAAAACTTATATGTAAATAATATTCAGGGTACTCCTATTGCACTGAACCAGATTGCGACAATATCTTTTGAAACTTCACCAACAGCAATTAATCATTTCAATAAATCTAGATTTTCAAAAGTTACTGCATTATCAGGAAAGGGTTACTATGCTAATGACCTGTTGGTAGAGATTATACCTAAATTGGATAAACTAAAAATGCCAAAAGGATATTATTATAAATTATCCGGAGAAAAAGAATCTGAAGGCGATGCATTAGGTGGAAATTTTCTAGCAGTAATTATTCTGAGCACGTTCCTTTTTATTGGAGTATTGCTATTGCAGTTCAAAACATTCAAAGGAATAATCATTGTACTTTCTATTATCCCGTTAGGAGTTTTAGGAGGTGTTGTATTACTGCTTATTACTGGAAGCCCTATGTCATTGGTCGCTATTATTGGTTTCATTGGTCTTTCTGGAATTCAGGTTAAAAATTCGCTTCTTTTGGTAGATTTTACCAATCAATTACGACAGGAAGGACATTCAATTGATGAAGCCATTGCTATTGCCGGAGAAACCCGCTTTTTACCGGTGGTACTAACTTCTATTACAGCAATCTGTGGACTGATTCCTCTTGCGCTTAACTCAAATCCTTTAATCGCACCTTTGGCTATTGTATTAATTGGAGGACTTATAAGCTCTACCATTCTTTCAAGAATTGTAACTCCTGTAATGTATAAATTGATGCCTCCAAGTATCGAAAATGATAATAAAATATAAACATTTAATAAAATTTCAAGATGAAACAAACGATATTAATAACAGGAGCTTCAACCGGTTTTGGGCTCCTGCTGGCTACTAAACTTTTTGAGAATGGGTTTAATGTAATTGGCACTAGCCGTGAACCGGAAAAATACAAGAATAAGGTTCCTTTCAAGCTATTGTATCTGGATATTTCAGATGATGATTCGATTAATTCTTTTACTAAAGAACTTTTTATTCAAATAGAAAAGCTGGATGTTTTAGTAAATAATGCTGGCTATGCTGTTACAGGGCTTGCTGAAGAAACACCAATAAAAATAGGATTACAACAATTTGAAACTAATTTTTGGGGTACAGTTAAGCTAACTAACGCACTACTCCCAAATATGAGAAATCTAAAACAAGGTAAAATTATTACTGTAGGTTCATTCTTAGGGTTAATTGGGCATCCCAACTATAGTTTCTATTCAGCATCTAAACACGCTTTGGAAGGATATTTTAAATCATTAAGATTTGAAGTAAATCAATTCAATATAAAAATTAGTATGGTTGAACCTATGGTTCATAAAACTAATTTTTTTAATAATGCGGTTGCAACTTATGGCAATATTCAGGATTATGATAAGTTCAGGCAAAAAATCCATTCTTATTACAATAATGAACTCAAAAAGGCGCCAGGACCAAACGCTGTTGCTGATGCTATAATTAAAATTATTAATTCCAAAAAGCCAAAATTTAGTTATGCGGTTGGAAAAAGTACATCAATGATCCTTACCCTACAGCAATTTTTATACAATGCCTTTGAAAAAATCATTTTAAAAGAAATTAATAAAGCAATATAAGATGGAAAATAAAAGATTTCAATTACTTCAAAGTTTTATTGGTAAACCATTCTCAGGGAGTCCATCTCCTTTCGCCAAATGGTTGAATGGGACGGTCATTTCTGTAAATGATAAAACAGTAGAATTCGAATTTATAGTTAGAGAAGAAATGACCAACCCTGTTGGCATGCTTCATGGAGGCGTTATTTCAAGTATGATTGATGACTGCATTGGGGTTAATTTTATAATACTTGGTTTAGAAAACTTCTATCCAACTATTAATTTAAATGTCGATTTTTTCAATCCTGCTTTTGAAAATGACAAAGTTTTGGTTAAAACAGAATTAATCAAGTTAGGAAAAACGATCATTCATTTCAATGCGGTAGTCATAAATCAAAATAATGGGAAACTTGTTGCTAAAGCAAGTTCTAATCTGGCAATTAGTACTACTAAAATTCCTTTTTAAAATTCTAATCAAATTTTATTTCAAAAAAATAAGATAAAATTTTCTTGAATTTCAAACATTCTACAAGCAAAAATAGCCGTACTATCATTTGGACTAGTATTCTCTTTTAGAACAATTTATCCTTTTAAATTAACATATAGACCATATAAATTAATATAGCACATAGACCATATAAATTAATAATAGAACCCGCTGAGTGTAATTCAAAACAATCACACCCAGCGGGTTACTAGAATCAGACACTATTTTTTGATGCTTTTTTTATCAATTTTCATATAATCACTAATTACCTTTTCAGAAATTTTCGGGTTTGCACCTTCTTCTCCAGCCACTAAAGCTCCTATTGCACAAGCATAGTTCAATGACTTTTGAGGTGATTTCCCTCTTAATAGTCTTACTATTAATGATGCTAAAAATGAATCCCCTGCACCAACGGTATCTACTACTTTAATAAAGTAACCGCTATTATAATAAAACTTCTCATTGTAGTACAAAACAGCTCCAAATGCACCCTTAGTAACGCATACCTGTTTTGTATTTGTTTTGTCTGCAATAAATTTAATATTTTGCTCAAAAGAATTATAGGGGGAATCCAATTTTCTGCTTATTTCAAATAATTCTTCATCGTTAAGCTTAATGAAATCAGCTTTCATCATAAGCTCTACTAATACATCAATTGTATAATAGGGAGCTCTTAAATTGACATCAAAAACTTTATATTTTGCTTCTTCCAATAAAGCTTTTAAAGTTGACCTGGATTCTTCATCCCTACAGATTAAACTTCCGAAAATGAAAACATCGGCTTCGGAAACTTTTCTCTTAATATCATCATTCAGTGCAATTTTATCCCAAGCAGAAGGATATAAAATATCATATGACGCATTTCCCTTTTCATTAATCATTACATTAACGACACCCGTTTTATACTCTTCACTAATTTGAATTATACCCGTATCAATCCCTTTTTCTGATAAAAAAGAAACAATTTCATTACCATCAACATCGGAACCAACTTTACTGATAATCGTTGATTCTGCTCCAAACGATTTCATTCTAAGAGCAACATTCAACGGTGCCCCTCCTATTTTCTTGTGAGTTGGAAAAACATCCCATAATACTTCTCCATACGTTACCGCTTTCACTTTAAATAATTTAATCATTTTTTCTAATTTTAATAAATTAAAGGGTAAGAGCATCAGTCTTACCCTTTGCAACAAAAAACTTAACTTAACTTAGTCTATCATTATTTGGTACCTAAATAATCAATTGAATTGCGATAAATCCCTTTGATATTAGATTCGTATGTATTTATTCTGCCATCATTCATAGCCCATTCCATCCCTCCAATACCAATTGCAATAAT
>NZ_DASTTN010000342.1:0-15050 GCF_035760125.1 Flavobacterium sp. | reverse complement strand
TTAAAATACGAATTGCATATTCTGTTTGTCCATATCTTCCGGAAGTATTTTCAAGATAATACCCATACTTTTGATAAAAACTCTTTTTTGCAATAAATGGATGCTCACTATATTGATAATAGTTTAATAAAAAATTTTGGATAGAAAATTTTGGAATCAAAGAAATATTTTCAGTCAACCTAATTAACTTATTAAATTTGCAATTAGCTGTAAACCTAACCATATCAACTTTTTGGTTTAAAATAAGATTTATGCATTCTGGTAAAATAGTACTAATTTTTGAATCCAATATAAAATCTTCTTGACAATAAATAATATACTCACCATCACAAGCTTCAATACCTTTATTTATATTTGCTGCAAGTCCTTAATTTTTTTTTTAATCAATTTATCAATTTTATACTCTTCTAATAATTTTATATTTCTATCTTCACTACCATCATCACTCACAACAATTTCATAATTAGAAATTTTAATTCTTTTAAATCGAATGGCCTGTTATAATGTGTAATTAAAAAACTTATATAAACTTTTTTATCCTTCATTTTTGATTTGTCTACTTTAATAATTTATACGTCCATTATTATTCTGTTGTGTATGCACCTCAGATTCTACTCTAGTAATTTAACAGTTAATATGATAGACTAAAAATCAAAATTAATTATGGATTTATAAAAACCTATATTTAGTTTAGCTATTTTTTCTATATCAAAATTAGTTTCTACCCTTCTTCTTGCAGCAGCCCCAATAATCTGACACAAATCTTCATCCAGTAACAAACTTATTATTTTATTGGCAAACATATCATGGTCTTTGGGATGTACCAAATAACCGCTTTCCCCATCAACCAGTAATTCTTGTGCCCAACCAATATTACTGTTCACAACTGGTTTGTGTAACGCCATGGATTCAATTGTCACCATTCCTAAAGTTTCGGCAAATGTGGGGAAAATGCAAATGTGGGATTTTTTTAAATATTCTTTTACTTCCTGATAAGGGATTTTACCTAAATAAGAAATAGCTCTTAAATCTTCGCTACTACACCCTTGTTGCATTAATTCCCAAGTAGATTTAAAATTTGTCTTAATATCATAAGAATCATTTCCGATTAAAACCAATCTGGCTTCTGGATATTTATTTCTAACTTTATTAAAAATGGCAGGCAATTCCAACACTCCCTTTTTTCTAATAAGGGTGCCAATGTATAAAATCACCCCTTTCTCATAAGCCAAGGGGTTAGTATTCTCAAATTGATCTAGCTCTAATCCATGGTAAATCGTTTTGATTGTTTTATTTTTAATACCAAAGAGTTCTTTCGACAATTCTCCAGCAAAACTCGTAGGCGCAATAAAAGCATCGGCTTTCATAACTGCCCATTTTTCGAACCAAAAATTCTTTAGTTTTTGTTTTCTTTGTTCCAAATGACAAAAATAGGTATCACTTCCGTGAAAACGAATTACAACAGGCACTTTCAAATTCATAAAAGCTGTAATTCCTGACCAATCAGGTGCTTCAATCAAATCTATGGCTTCTGAAACAATATATTTGTTGAGATAGTTCTGAATGTATTTCCGATGAAAATACCAACCAAACGCTTTATACTTTTGAGCTTTTATCAAATGTATTTTTACACCATCTTCTTGGAAAATGGCACCTTCATCTTGTCCATAAACAAAAATAGAAACAGTTATCCCATTTTTAACCAAAGCCACCACCAAGTTCTTGACACTTGTTCCTATTCCGGCTGCATGTTTTACTAGCTCATGAGGATATTCTGGAGTTAAAAAAGCGATGTGCATATTTTTATTTATTAAAAAAATCTTTCAAAATTCGAGCCGTAAATAATCTTGCACCTGTATCATTCATATGTCCGCAAGATGAAAAATATTTATCCTCAACCACAACATTTTCATAATTGTGAATTTCAGGATATAGTTTTTGGACTTTTTTAAAATAATTAATTCCTTTCGTGTTTTCACACATCGGTGTCATAACCGCAATGAAATTGATTTTATTGCTCTTGCAAATTTGCTTGATTTCTTCGTAGTATTGGTTATGCAATAATGGCTTTAGATTGACAATATTATTCTTCATATTGCCATTCGGTTTCTTACCTAATGAATAATAACCATAATTATCTAATCCTGCAGATCTTTTTTGAATCACACTAAAAAACATCTCACGAAAACCAATACGTGAATCAAATTTTATATAACGGTAAAAAGGAATATAATACAATTCTAAAAAATCGCTTTCATTTGAAAAATGCTTTTGTACCGTTTCTGACTGATGTAAATAGGGTAAAAACTTAGCTGAAACCCCTTCCGCCTGATGATTATTAGACAAATTCAAATCGGCCTCAAGGATTACATTTTTTATTTTATAATCTCGTTCCATCATCAATTTCAAAAGTAGAGAAGCTTCAAATAGATGACCACCGCTCATTCCATAATTAAATGTTTTTAACCCTTTGTCTTCAAAAATTTGGGCAACAAAATGATTATTTGCTCTGGAAGACCCTAAAATAACCACATCATAATTTTTATTTTTTGAGTTATATACATAATCTACCTTACCTCGATTACTCGATTGCAAATAAATGGCAGTATATATAAAATCCAAAGCAACAGCAATTACTATTGTTAGAATTAATATTTTTAAAGTGAATAGTAAAAACTTTTTCATTAGAATTGAAAATATATAAATTCTTTATAATCGGAGTAAGTCCCAAAAGCGAGAATGGCTGTTATTGCCAAAGCCAGTTTCACTGTATTGTATTTCCCAGAAATAGGTTCCACTTTAGTTCTGTTATTCCATTCAACCAAAACAAACAGACCAATCATTATAATCAATTCGTAATTGTAACGTTCATTTACAAGATACTGAGAAGCAAATTCTCTATTCACGACTATTCGTTTCAAATACGAGCAAGCATCAGTTATAGTTTTGGCTCTAAAAAACACCCAGGCAATCGTGCTTAAACAAAAAGTCATTACAATACTGGCTACTGTCCTTGCCGAGTCCCAATTCCAGTTTAGTTTAATTTCATCAATATTGCTCCTATTTCTGTTCAATAATAAAAGAGGTAAAAAATATACCGCATTAAGAAAACCCCAAGCCAAATAAGTCCAATTGGCACCATGCCAAAAACCACTTACCACAAAAATGATGAACACATTACGAACCTGCATAGCTTTGGAACCTTTGCTCCCTCCCAACGGAATGTATAGATAATCACGAAACCAAGAAGATAGCGAAATGTGCCAACGACGCCAAAACTCGGCTATATCCCTTGAAAAATAAGGATAATTGAAATTACGCAATAAATCCAGTCCAAACAATTTTGACATCCCCAATGCCATATCCGAATATCCAGAGAAATCACCATAAATTTGAAACGCAAAATATATTCCTCCCAAAATAAGTGATAAGGAATTCATTGAAGTATAATTGTCAAAAATCGCATTGGCATAAGTCGCACAAGTATCGGCTATGACTACTTTTTTGACCAATCCCCAAATAATTTGGCAGACACCTTCTTTGGCTTTATTAAAGTCAAAGATTCTTTTAATCTTTACTTCGGGTAGTAAATGGGTAGCCCGTTCAATTGGACCCGCCACCAGAAGCGGAAAATAACTCACAAAAAGAGAGTAATCCACAAAATTATATTCGGCTTTAATTCTTTTAAGATAAATATCAATCACATAGGATAACCCATGAAACGTATAAAAAGAAATTCCTACAGGCAAAACTACATCCAATAAAATCGGGTTCGCTTTAAAACCGACGGTAGTCAACATTTGTGCAAACGAAGACGAGAAAAAGTTATAGTATTTAAATATGCCTAAGAATCCCAAATTGACAATAATACTTAACCAAAACCAGAACTTTCGCCCTTTATCATTAGCACTCTTTTCAATTCTGATTCCGGTATAATAGTCTAAAAATGTTGAGAAAACCAACAGAAACAAAAAACGCCAATCCCAACAGGAATAGAAATAATAGCTGGCAACAATTAGAAGTGCATTTTGGGTACTCTTTGTTTTGTTGAAAACAAACCAATAGAGGAAAAACACTATGGGCAAAAAAATGGCAAAAGCGAAGGAATTGAAAAACATAATTTATTTAAAAAATTGCATTCTATATTGAAGGTGCAAAGAAAAGGATTATTCTTTAGAAATAATGCTTTTAATTCCTTCCCAAATGCGTTTGGAAGATTGTTGTGGAGGGTGTTGATTGATGATTTTAAACCATTGCTTTGCACCTTCTATTTCTGAAGAATTCTTTATCAGGCCTTTCTCAATAATTGATGCAATAGTACTTGGATTATCTATCCAAAAAACGGCATCTTTACTAGGCATGGAACGAAAATGTACATAATTATATATTTTTTTGACTGACCAATTCGATATTTTTTTATTGAAAACATCATAATTAATAAAGGCACAGGCTTTATCATGGGCTACATAATCAAAAACCATGGAAGACCCTAAATTAATTACTAGCTCTGTATGAGCTATCGTATTCATTTGCAAATCAATATCGACTTGAGTTGGCAAAACTGTATTCCAGCCTTCCCCTATTTTTTTCCAAAGTGGTACAATTGAAGTTATAACATCTTTGTAATTACCAAGCACTTCATCATATCGACCCGAAAAATCAACTGGGCAACGTCTAAAAACAATCCCTAGAGAATATCCCTTTTTATTTAATTCTCGAATAGCCATTGCAACATCTTCGAGATATTTTGGATCATCTGGACAAGTCGTTATGTCATCTCCCGAATAGCAAATGTATTTTTTATTGGTATCTAAATTATTTTGCTCAAAAAAAACTTCTTTTGAGAGCAACTTATTTTTATCAAAATGAGATTCAAATTGTGGAGTTCCAGTCACAAAAATCTGTGATTTGTTAATAAACGGATAATAAAAAAGTAATTCTTCTTTCATCAAGTCACTCCACACAAAATAATAATCCGTTTCTACTACCATTGTGGCTTTTGGCAAATTATCCCAAGAAAAAATAAAAGTTGCCGTAGGAATTCCTAAATCTTGTGCAGCTAACAATGGAGCAATTGCAGTCATTGGCCGCTGATTGGTACAAAAAACCATCGCTGGTTTTTCTATTTGCAAGGTTTCTAAACTTTGATGGTAATACAGTGTCTTTCTTTCTTCTTCCTTAATTATTTTTCGGACACGATTTAACCCATGTTTTGAAGAGTGAGTAAATGACACCAGTTGAGTCAACAAACTTTTTACTGCTTTTGGAATTGTTGCATACGAAAAAGGAAATCTGTAAGTATTGTAAACAAGCTCTTTGGTTCTTCGAATATTAAGATTCAATTCAATTTGTTTACGTGCATTTTTGTAGATTTCCGTAAATGGATGTGATTTGGAGTTTTGAATCTTTATCTCTTTAAAACCCAATTTGGTTAAATCAAATGGAGTATTATTCCAAAAAATGATATCAAAATTTTCTTGTAACCCAATTGCATGAAAGTCTGTATATGCAAAATTACGCAGTCCAATACCATCGGGCAAGAGGATAAATATTTTATTGTTTAAGACCAATTTTATTATTATTTTTCTATTTCTTTAATCTGTACAACTACTTATTTCAACTTATTTTTGATCATTGCTTCAGCTTTTTCCCAATCTTGTAATGTATCAATATTGACATAAAAATAAGGTTCCGATTCAATGAATGCAGTACTTTTTCCATACAAGGAATGTTCTTTTAAAAGAACTCTTGTCTTCGTAATATAAATACTTCCATCTCTATGATAAGCTATTGGAAGTTCTTGTCTGCGACTAATGATTTCAGCTTCTCCTGTGGCAATTTTTAAATTCCCGTCAATATTCACTTCAAATGTCCAATGCGGATTGTATTCGTGTGGCACTCTTTGAACAGAAACCAATGAATCCGAATTCTTTTCTATAAATTTTTCGAGGGCTTTATCCAAAAACTCCAATGTTCTAAATGGACTAGTCACTTGCAAAAGGCAAACAGCATCAAAGAAAATATTTTGATCTTCATACCATTGCAAAGCGTGAAAAACAACATCAATTGTTGGGGTATCATCTTGTGCCAATTCCATTGGCCTAATAAACGGTACTTTTATTCCCAGCCTTTTTGCTACTTCTACAATTTTTCCATCTTCGGTTGAAACGATAACTTCCGTCAAATGTTTTGATTGCAAGGCAATTTCAGAAGTATAAGCTAACAATGGTTTTCCATTTAATAACTTAATGTTTTTACCCGGAACTCCTTTAGAACCTCCACGAGCTGGGATTATCGCTAGAATTTTCATCTTCTTAGTACATTATGGTTTTATGAAACTGCAAGGGCAATTCAGCCAACAAATCAGCTATTTGTACACCTGCTTTTCCATTTCCATAAATAGAAGATGAAATGGTTTTTCCTTTTTTTACGGAAGAAGCAATCGCAACTTCTATTTGTTCTTGAGAATAATCCACATCGACACTATTTCCTCCGCGGTCTCTTCTATTTTGACGTGAACCAATATTAATTACAGGAACTCCCAAGAAGGCACATTCTCGGATTCCCACACTAGAGTTTCCTATTAGGCAATCGCTATGTTTTAACAATTGCAAGAAATCTTTTCCTTCCATATTTTTAAAAAAATGGACATTTGGCAACTGATGCTGCTCTCTAAAAGCACGAATTCCTGTTGACGTTCCATCCGCTCCAGCATCTACATTAGGCCAAAACCAAAGCGTAGGTTTATCTAATTTATAAATAGCTTCGAGTGTAGCTTCTATATGTTTGCGGGAATCTTGATATTCTGTAGTAACCGGATGTTGCATCACTACCAAATAGCCTTGAGACAAATCTGGTCTTGCTCCCACCCCTCCATACTTTTCATACGGATCAAATGGAAGTGTTTTACTATCTATTACTTCTTCTGCCAAATCAATGGAGGGACAGCCTGTGTTAAAAACCATCGTTGGATCTTCTCCTAATTTTATAACTCTTTCTTTGGCACTCTCTGAAGCCACAAAATGATAATCTGACAACTTCGTGATGGCATGACGTACTTTTTCATCAATATTTCCAGTGACTTCACCTCCTTGTATGTGTGCCAAAGGAATATTCATATAAGATGCAGCTATAGCGGTAGCCATTGTTTCAAATCTATCGGCAACAGTCACAACAATATCTGGTATTAGATTATCAAAAACAGTGGATAATTCCAAAATACCTATACCGGTAGTTTTGGCTGCGGCAGTCAAATTCTCTCCTTCCAATACATTAAACACCTTTGCAGCAATGGTGAAACCGTCTTTTTCAATATAATTTACGGCAGAACCGTATCGATCCAACAAAGCAGAAGCGGCCACCACTAATTGCAACTCCAAATCAGGATGCTTTTGAATGGCAGACAATACTGTTTTTACACGACTATATGAAGGACGCGCCGTGATAACTACGACAATTTTTCTTTTTGGCATTTTAAATGTATTATTCTTGGGCTAAATGTAGATAAAAAAGAGGAAAGCTAAAAACCTTATTTTTTTTGACATCTCTATCAAAAATTAAAAATAAGCTTATAATAAATCCGTCTCATTCAAAAAGTCCCATTGTTTTAAATCCTTATTCAGGGTTTTTCCAATTATTTCTTGAAAACGATACGCCTCTATTCCGAAACCTTTTGGCTTTTTGGATTCCAAATCATCAAAAGTCAAAATGTGCTTTTTAGGTAAATCTTTATTGACTGCTAATGACTTTTCAAAAATTTGTTTTAGCGAAAAAAAAGCTTCAGTATTATTTTTATCAATAGGATTGAATAAAGCAGTGGCTATATTCCTAACTCCAATTACCAAATCCATGGTTTCTGAAATGGTTAAAGAAGACTTTGAATCTGGACCAAAAAGTTGTCTATCAAAAACAACATGGAATTCCAAAATACTCGCTCCCAAAGCAGTTGCGGCGATACAGGTTTCAATTTTTGCAGAATGGTCTGAAAAACCAATTGGTACATTATAACGTTTTTTTAATTCCTGAATCACATTCAAACCATATTGTTCAGGTTGTGTAGGATATGCTGTTGTGCATTGCAAAATAGAAAATTCGACATTTCTTTCTTTCAGAAAAGCAACAGTTTTGTCTAATTCTTCATAAGAACTCATTCCTGAAGACAAAATAATAGGCTTCCCCGTTTTAGCTATTTTTTCTAAAATCAAGAAATTATTCACTTCACCTGAACCTATTTTGTATTGTTCTACTTCTAATTCTTCCAGCCAATCAACTGCCAAATTACTAAAGGGAGAACAAATGAAATCTAATCC
This sequence comes from Flavobacterium sp., assembly GCF_035760125.1. Taxonomy (GTDB): domain Bacteria; phylum Bacteroidota; class Bacteroidia; order Flavobacteriales; family Flavobacteriaceae; genus Flavobacterium. The sequence continues at coordinate 6,741 of NZ_DASTTN010000342.1, read as the reverse complement.
AACTTCATCACAATGTTGTTTAATTCCTTTCCATTGTTCGAGAGAAAAACCCATTCGTTTCCAATAATCAAACCTTGTTTTATCCTCCAATGAAAACTTGACACGAAAAGGTTCTTGTTCGCTGCTCTCGGCTTCAGCAATGTGCATCTGAAATTTCACAGCATCAATCCCAGTTTGAGCTACAGCATCAATATATGAATGTAAAATTCCTAAGCTCCCCTCGTGTGCCTGTCCAATTTCGGCAATAATATAGGGTGATATTTTTTTTAATAACATACTTTAATTATTTTCTTGATAAAAACAAAAATACTTATTTTCCAACTTACCAATAATTTTTAGTTTCAGACAGTTCGCCATACCTCTTGTTTTTTTTACCAATCAGTTGCATTTCTTCACGATTTCTTATCTGCTATTGATTCCAGAAAAATCTTTAAAGAACTTTGCTCTGCATCAACTGAAAAATATTCCTCAAAAGTAGCATACGCATTATCTGACAACTCCCTCATTAATTTCCTGTTATTTTTCAAAAACTGAATAGCATTAGGAAAATCTTCTATTTCGTTTACTAAATATGCATTTTTTAAATGTTCTACTTCGGGACTCCCTTTTACTGCGTTATAGGTCGAAAGTAGAACCTGTTTATGTCTGAATACCAATGATACTCTTGTTCTTCCTCCGGTAGGCTTATCCCATGGTATAATATTTATAGCCAAAGGCAACAATACACCCGAAAGTTCTTGAACAAATCCATGACAATTAATACTTTTATCTGATAATTTTATTTTGAATCCTTCTGAAATGGAATTTAAACTACCTACTATGTCCAATTTGATCTCTGGATTTTGTAATTTAATGGAATTCCAGCATTTATCTATAAAATTTTCTAATCCTAAACGATTAGCTGTAGCATTCATCCCCCCAAAGTGTACCAATTGAACAGTTTCATTTTTTGCTATTTCATGTTTTTTTGATTTATATTTTGGATATAAAGTTGGTAAATAGAGCACTGGAACAACAGTGTGCTTTTGAATTTGATTTGCTTCATATGCAGACACACAAATAATTCCATTGACTCTCTTAATTAATTGTTTTTCAATAAATCGCAAAACAAAAATTTTATAAAACCGCTTTAATGAAAATTTTTCTTGTCGAAATCTATAAAATTTCAAAACATAAATCCAATCATGATGACCATAAACAACCTTAATTTCTGACTTTAACGATTGTACTAACAATGTAGGAATCAGATGCTCAGCTATAAGGATTTGAGCTGAACACTTTTTTACAAGATTTTGGAAGCGGCAAACATTAATGTCGCTGACAGATGGATAAAGAAAACTGACTGGATCTTTTATAGACAATAACAAAGAGTTCATTTTTCCTTTTTTTTCAGAAATAGAATAAAGCGGAAAATTTATCATATTAACGAATACATCCGTCAATACATCTATTTCTTCATCAGTCAAAAAATGAAATTCTTTTACCAATGTAGTTAAGTTCTCACTGTCAAATTTATTGATATGTGCTACATCATAAACATTTACTAATTGAATCTTTACATTCAATTTCAAAAAACTCAATAACCTCCCTGCCACCACTGAAGCCCCTCCCGACACATTAAAAGACGGAATAATATTGGGTATAATATAAATTATTTTCATTATTACAATATTCGATTTTAACCAATTAACCAACTGGTTCTATTAAATTTGGAGTAAAAAGACATCAATGGTTCCTTCATTTGAATTCTATCTATGTATTTATATTTTTTAACATACTGCAATCATCACCTTTTTTAAACCCCAGATTGAGATTATTGGCATTTTAAATATAATTCAACTACTTTTTGTTTGTTAACCTCATAATCCAAACGATTATTTGCAATTATTCTATTTAAATCAGCAGCCTGCTTAAGCAAATCTGTATTATGGATTACTTGCAAAAGTTGTTTTTTAATCTCCTGAACTGATTCGGGGTTTTCTATCAAAAATCCATTTGTACCATTTGTAACAATCTCAGCAGTAACACCACCGGGGTTTGATTGAATAGGAAATGCTCCCATAACAATAGCTTCCAACAAAGTATTGGGCATTCCATCAGAAATGCTGTTGCCAATATAAATTAAAGACTGTCCCATTAATTTCATTATTTCATCGTGATTCAATCCATGACGACCATATGTCTCAAAATTTAAATTATTATTATCGATAAAATCGATAACTTCCTGATGGGCTCCAAAAACTACTATGTTAAACCCTTTTAACTTTTCCTGCAATTCCTGTAATGCCTGAACAACAACTAAGCCTCTGCCAAATCTATGATGATAGCCTTTTACTAAAATTATCGTTCTTTTTTCCAAATCCAATTTATATTTTTCCAGTTGTCGTAATGGATATCCAGTACCCCCAGGAATCACCTCAAGGTGTTTCCCACTGAAACCTAACTTTCTTGCAATTTCATGATCTCGTTCACAATCAGTGTGCAAATAATCGACTCGTCTTAAAACTTGTCTTATCATTTTATTATCCTTTGACAAATTCTGATAATAAAACAAATCACTACCCCAACAAGAATAAATCCAAGTTATACGTGGAAATTTATTCATTACCTCAAGTATGGGATAGCTGCAGCTTTGCATCTCAAAACTATGAATTAAATCGGGTTGTATTTCATTTATAACAGATTCCAATTGCTCATTTGCAGTTACCTCCAGAAAAGGTTGAATCCATTTATATACTACAGGAAACTTTTTACTAAAAAAATATTCTCCCTTAATTTGTCTCTGTTTCCTTTTTTTCCAACCTGTAAATTGGTGTACATTATCTGTAGTATCAAATTTACCTCTATCCAATACATCAAACCAGTACAACTCATGTGGTGTATCCTTTAGATTTTCAATCCATCGAATTACATGAATATAAGGCATTGAAACAAATAGGATTTTCATATTTAAAATTTTAAAAAATAAGAATTGACAGTTAAAAACTATAGCTTTTTTTGTCTTTTAGGGACTAAAATCTATTTGTTTATTAGCTTCAAATTAGACATTTTATATGCTCTGATACTATTCTTAAGCTTGCGAATATTTGCTGAAAAAGCAAAACTTTTCAATCCTAGCAGAATTTTTAAATAGATTTGTTGTTTCAATACTGTATTTGAAAAATGTTTTCTCAAAAAATAGAAATATAATTTTTCTTTTTCCAATTCAATATTATATGATTTAGATAGATCTCTTTGCCCTCCTGCTGGAGCTTGTAAATGCTCTACCAAAATTTTGGGTTGGTAATAAATTATTGCTCCTGCTTGCAAAAGACGCATACCATAATCCCAATCGTCCCCCCAAACGGTAAAATTCTCATCAAAATAAAATCCAGCTTCCTTAAAAATAGTTGATTTTACAATATTTAAACCTGAACATACTTGCAAACGAAATCTGCCTTTTGAAAAATTACGTGGTTTGGAAACTGTGTCTAAAATAGTGTGAAATTCAAACTCTCTTGTTTCCATTTCATCAAACTGGATTCCTGGTATTAACACATCTATTACATTTGGCTTTAATTCATCTATAATTTGTTTAAATGCCATACTGGGTATCCGCAAATCATCATCTAAAAAAAACAACCAATCCTCTTCTTTGTAATATTTTAAAGCTTGGTTTCTGGAATGATTTACAGAATTATTTCTATCATTAGTTACAATAGTAAATGGATAATTCAAAGATAGTCCCCGTACATTTTTAACAATTGAGGTTTGACTTTGATCGACAATAACAACTTGGGAAATATAAGCTTCAAAAGCATTCAAATCTAACAAAAGATTAGACAAAAAATCAATCCTGTCCCTCGTTGGAATTACTAAAAAGAAATTTTTCATTTATTTATTATTTTAGAATGAAATGATTGTACAAAATGAAATAATTTTACTTTTTTCAGTATTAGAATAATTCCAACTCTGAACATATGTATTTGAAAGTAAATAGTTTCCATCAATCCTAATTGCTTACAATAATAATAAAATAAAACTCGGTAGTTTTCAATTGATGGAATATTTAAAAAAGCCTTTTCCAATTTTTGAAGAATAATTTTTTTTTGTTCGTTCGAAAACATTTTCGAATATACATCAAATAAAATAGCACAAAACTCAAATGTAGCTTTATTTTTTATATCATTAAAAGTGGAATCCCCTGTAATATTTAATGTTGAGACCCTAACATATATTATACTTTCATTGATGGAAAAACAATTCTCAAAATTTGAAAATTCTAAAAATGCCATATCATCGGAATGCCATGCCAAAGGAAAATTCCGAAATGATTTTTCAACTAATACCTTTTTATTAAAAACATATTCACTGAAAGAACTCCTAGTCTGTTTAGAGAATTTTTTTATCAAAAAATCTGTTGTTTTTTCTTTAATAGGATGTTGATAAATCCCTGATATTGTGTTTCCTTTTTCATCAATAATCTGAGTCGAAAATCGTACTACATTGATCCCTTCACTCTTTATTTCTGATATATTCTCACAAAACTCTTCCACTACATTCTCACCCAAAACATCATCATCACCCAATGTCATAATCCATTCCTCATTTCCTGACAAAGCAATACATCGCTCCCATTGCTGGGTAAGTGATGTTTTTCCTAAATTATTTTCAAAACGATGATAAACAAAATCAAACTGTCCTTTGTATTTTTCCAACAAATTATTAGGATTATCTGGACTAGCATCGTCACCTATATAAACCTTGAATCGTTGACAGGTTTGACTAGCGAGCGATTGCAATGTAGCTTCAAAGAAAGTAAGTTTAAAATATGGAATAATTATAGCGAGCATTTGTGATTTAAATTGTGAAGAATATGCTTCAAATTAAAAATTTACTTTTATTAAACTTAACGGATTGATATTTTTAAAATGCAACATTTTCACTTCAATAAAATGCTATTACAAATAACCAGTTGCCAACCATTTTAAAAAAAACAGAGTAAAAAAAAAACAATCCTATCTATTGTTGGGATTACTTAAAAGAAGCTTTTGTTTTTATAATTATTTTATATCCAAAGATATCATTACTAAGCCTATTCCACATCAATACATCAAACCTAAAGACCTCATTATAGATACTCTTAATTCTCCTGCTTTTAAAGTTTTATCTTTTGAAAGTATGGAAACAAATAAAATTTTTATTTTAAGAGTATATACCCTTTATTAAACAGAGAATATACAAAAAATTCAAAAAAGGATTTTAGAATTCCGAAAACATCAAACATCCACAACTGATTACGAATCAATTTCATAAACAAATATCTTTTTTTTGGATGATTTTGGATCATCGCCTCTCTAAAAAGGGCTCTATATCTCCATGTAATATAATTTCTAAGAATATCTGGATTAGCAATTTTATTTTTAGAAATAATTTCAAAATGCTTTTCTCTCGCTTTCATTTCCGAACATATTTCAGAAAAATTAAGTTTACCAATTTCAAGTGAAAGTGAATTTTCATGAATCCTATATTCGATTAAAGACTCATCAATAAATTTTATTACAGGATTTTGATATAACATCCTCAAATTAAAATCCCAATCATCAAGATTTGTGATGGATTCATCAAATAGATCAATCTGCTTTTCCAAGAAACGTCTTTTCCATATTGGTCCTGAAACATAAAATGCAATCTTCCCAGTGAAATAATCTTCAATTAAATATTTTGAAAAAATTACATTTTCTTTTATAAAAATTCCTGAACTAAAATCATAATATTTCAATTTACATACACTTACATCAACATTTTTTTCAAATGACAAAATTTGTTTTTCTAACAAATTAGGCAACATTATATCATCACTGTCAAACCATTTAATAAATTCCCCTTTACTTAATTCAAAACCATAATTTCTACAGGGGTTAGGACCTTTTATCCTGTCAATTGGTCTTTGATGGTATTGAAACCTATTGTCTTTTTCAATATATTTAGCTAAAACATCTGCAGTATTATCTGTAGAACCATCATCTACAACAATACATTCCCAATAGGGATAGGTTTGAGCCACTATACTATCAAGAGTTTCACTTATTAAATGAGCTCGATTGTAAGTTGGTATGATTATGGAAATTAGCTCATTCATCAAATTAAACATTAATTAATTTTATTTCTTTATTTTAAAATGAATACTTTTCAAATCAGGACTTATTTTATAAGTAAATAAATAGTCTTGATAATAAATAATAAGATTCTTTAAAATTAAATCATTGATATATTTCAGAGAATAATACTCTTGTGTTTTGATTCTCAAGATTTTTTTAATTTTATATTTAAATGAATCTTGATAGCTATCTTTCTTAAAAACAACATTAATAATTTTAGAATGGGTGTTAGGTAATACAATATCAATAAAATTCTCAACAATGTGTTTCTTATTTAAAAAAGTAATTGAATCAGGATTCGAATTTAAAAATTCAAACTCTTTTTCATTTATTATTTTTCCCCAATTTTCACCGTTAACATTTACTATATTATTTTTTTGATTAAATCTTAGTTTTTGTTTGTTTAAATTAAATATATCTGATAATATAGGTTCTATCGTTAATTTATTTTTTTCTAAGTTTTCAAAACTTTTATGCCATTGATGTAGCATTAAAATTTTATTCTTATAAAATTTTGAAGAAAAGCCTGCATTTTGAAGTCTTGAATGCACATCCTCATCTTCAGCTCCCCAAAAATGAAAAAACTCATCAAAACCTCCAA
>NZ_DASTTN010000341.1:0-2746 GCF_035760125.1 Flavobacterium sp. | reverse complement strand
GCTGAGGATGTTTATTATCCAGGTGAAAGTGAAACTTCTGAGTTTTATGTTTCTGTTCTTTTGAATAGAGGTACAGGACGTAATATGATTATGTATTCTACTGAAGGTGGAATGGATATTGAAGAAGTGGCAGAACATACTCCACACTTAATTTTCACTGAAGAAATTGATCCATCTGTAGGATTGCAAGGTTTTCAAGCAAGAAGAATTGCTTTTAACTTAGGTCTTTCTGGAAATGCTTTTAAAGAAATGGTTAAATTCATCGATTCATTATACAATGCTTACATTGGTTCTGATGCTTCTATGTTTGAAATTAACCCAGTTTTAAAAACTTCGGATGATAAAATTTTAGCTGTAGATGCTAAAGTAAATATCGATGATAATGCTTTATACAGACAAAAGAAATATGCTGATATGCGTGACATTCGTGAGGAAAATCCAATCGAGGTTGAAGCAAAAGAAGTAGGATTAAACTATGTAGATCTTGACGGTACTGTAGGATGTATGGTAAATGGTGCAGGTCTTGCAATGGCAACTATGGATTTAATTAAGTATGCTGGTTTTGAACCTGCAAACTTCCTAGACGTAGGTGGAACTGCTGATGCAAAACGTGTTGAAACTGCTTTCCGTATTATCTTGAAAGATCCAAACGTAAAGGCAATTTTAATTAATATTTTTGGTGGGATCGTTCGTTGTGACCGTGTTGCTCAAGGAGTTGTTGATGCATACAAAAATATGGGTGATGCTATAAATGTGCCAATTATTGTACGTTTACAAGGTACTAATGCTGAAATTGCAAAAGAATTAATTGATAATTCAGGAATGCCAATTTTATCTGCAGTTCAATTTCAAGAAGCTGCTGATCAAGTACAGGCTGCGCTTTCTTAATATTATATTTGTTGTGACATACTGTGGTGTGTTATTGCTATATTAAATTTAAAATCCTGAGTAGAGATGCAGAACACTGCATTTTAACTCAGGATTTTTTTATGCTTTTTTTTATAAATAAAATACAATTCTAAGTTTGATTGTTATTTTTTGGAGCAGAAACATTTTGCTTTTTAGTTAATATCGTCCCGCTTTCCGCTACAATCTTTTGCTTTAAAAAAAAGCAAAAGGATTTCCACTACAATCGGGGCTAAGAGTTGGCATTTTGTCTTTTTGATATCATTTAAAAAAAAGAAAAGCAGAAATAATCGAGCCAAGTTATAAATAAAACGAGGTATTAAAAAACTTAAACAAGTTTGAATTTTGTGATTGCTTTATATGAATTTTATGTTTCTGATTGGCTGTAGATACATATTCGAATTCATAGTTTTGAATATTAATCATATTTTGTTAAACGCCGTTTCTATCTGAACTCCTTTTACCAGTGTTTGATATACGACGCAATATCTTTCTGTCAGTTTTGCAAGTGTTTGTATTTCTTCTGCAGTTGCATTGCTTTCCAATAAAAATGAAAGACGAATTGCCTGAAATCCTACAGGAACTTCTTTGGAAACACCCAAAGTGCCCCGGAAATCCAAATCACCTTGAGCCTTAATAGTTGCATCTTTAATTTTAATACCAAGAGCTGTAGATACTGCACTAAGAGTTACACCAGCACAGGCAACCAATGCCTCAAGAAGCATGTCTCCTGAACAGGCAAGCATTCCGTTCCCACCCGTTGCCGGATGAAGACCTGCCTCTGTTAAAAACCTTCCAGTCTCAACCTTACAGGAAATTCCGTTACCAATTTTACCCTGTGCTTTAAGTGTTATTATTGCGGCATCAGGTTGTTCCCGATATTTTTCTTTAATCGGTGCTTGTATGTTTTTTAGTTCTTCTGCATCCATCTGTCAAAGATTTTTAATGGTTACTTATCATATACAATAAAGATATTAAAATTTTCCTTACACTATTTCTAAGACAAGAATTGTGTTTTGAGTCTTTTTTGCTATGAAATGAAACTGTTTTTCTGAAATATTTAATTCCACAGCAGCCTAGCGCTGATCACAGTGTAAAGCCTTGCGAAGGAGATTTGTATTTTTTTCTGGGTGAAAAAGAGCGACCAGAGGAAGCTCCTTTTTTGCCCTTGAAAAAAACAAGGCTACGAGTAAGCTTGAAGCGGAGAGCAGTAAGTTGCTCCTAATAATAATTACTGTCTTCATTTCTTTTTTGACATCCCTGTTCTATAAAGAGATAGTATATTTGGTTGCAAAGGATTATATTTGTTTATCATTTTAAATCAATAAAATATGGGTTCGATATATGACAAAGCTGATAATGAAGCCATAATTGCCCGGATTAATGCCCTTACACCTGAGAGTAAAGCGCTTTGGGGCAAGATGACGGTAGATCAAATGTGTAAGCATTGCAGCGCTGCAATTGAGGTGGGATTTGGTAAAAAAGAGCTTAAGGTGAATTTCCTACTGGGTATTTTGGGCAGGCTTATAAAAAACAAAGCATTCAACAATGACTTTGGCAAAAACAGCCCTACGGCCAAAGAATTGAAATGTGAGGGGTCGTATGATTTTGAATCCAGCCGAAAAGAATTTGCTGAAAATTTTAGCCAATTTGCACAAGGCACTCAGGTTATTAAGGTTATGTACCACCCTTTTTGGGGCAAAATGACTTATGAGGATTGGGATAAATTGATGTGGAGACATACGGACCATCATTTGAGGCAGTTTGGAGTTTAGTCCAAAACCATTAAAAATCATTCGTTTATGAGCATCATCAGACATAAACATTTCTTTTTGTCGTA
>NZ_DASTTN010000340.1:0-7671 GCF_035760125.1 Flavobacterium sp. | reverse complement strand
CCGTTACGGTGATTATGTTTTTGATTTGGATTCCGTTCGGGAAGTTTTTTCATATCATTCAACGTCCGGCTCAAATCGGGGCTCACATTTACAAGAAGCAAGGAATGAAAATGGGAATGGCGGTTTGCCCACACACGGGCGAGGAGTTTGCCACTAAATTGCATATTCAGGATTTGAAAACTGTAACGGAACAATTGGGTTTTGATTTTTCGCACGAAGACGGAACATCACATTTGGATTTAAGCCCCGAAGGGAAAAGATCAAGATTAGCACAAGCGCATTTGAAGGCAAGACTGGAAGGTGGTAATTTGTTTGGATAATATTGGAAGTTAGAAGAAGAGGATAGAAAGCAGATTGGATGAAGGTGGATGTGTTAAGAATGAAATGTTTTTATTGAAAACAGATGTTGATTACGACCGCGTGAGGGATAGAAGCCAGCTACCGAAGTAGCGCGGATAGCCCGACCGCAATAGAGAATGGGCCGTATAAACGCAATGTAAATTAGGCCCATTTTCTATTGTGGTCACGCCCAAAGAAAGATTATTAGATTGCAGAATTCAGATTTTAAAAGATAACAGACAACTGTAAAAAATATAAAATGGCAAAATTACCGGTAGCAGAGGAGAATATAGTAAAGCATTTTGGCCCTACGCTGAATTATGCGCCAAAAGACGGATATGTAGGCAGGGACGAGCCAGATGAAGCTGTGAAAACGCATTGTTGTTTTTGCGGAATGCAATGCGGTATCCAATTATTGGTGAAAGAAAATAAAGTGGTAGGGTTTGAGCCTTGGATGGAATTTCCTTTTAACGAAGGCAGACTGTGTCCAAAAGGGGTTCAGCGCTATTTGCAAAATAACCACCCTGACCGATTGATGTCTCCTTTGAAAAGCGTTCCTGGTCAAGGATTTGTACCTACTTCTTGGGATGATGCAATGGACAAAACAGTTTCGGAGATTAAACGCATTCAGGAAAAATACGGAAATGACGCGTTCTCGATGCTATCGGGAGTTTCATTAACGAATGAGAAAAGTTATTTGGTTGGAAAATTTGCCCGTGTAGCTCTTAAAACCAAAAATCTGGATTATAATGGACGTTTGTGCATGGTGAGTGCTGGTGCGGGGAACAAAAAAGCGTTCGGTCTGGATAGGGCTTCGAATAATTATTCGGATTTGGAATATGCTGAAGTGATTATAGTGGCAGGTGCCAATATCAGCGAGACTTTTCCAACGCTGACACACTGGATTTGGAAAGCTCGTGACCGCGGTGCCAAGATTATAGTGGTTGACCCAAGGATGATTCCGCTGGCACGAACAGCCGATATTCATTTGGACGTACGTCCGGGAACCGATTCGGCTTTGTACGGTGCAATGCTGAAATATTTGGTGGATCATGATATGCTGGATCACGATTTTATAGATAATTATACTTCGGGTTTTCAGGAAACGATAGATGCAGTAAAAGATTATACGCTGGAGTGGGCTGAGGAAGTGACAGGAATCGATAAAAATAAAATACGCGAGGCAGCCGAATTGTGGGGTAAAGCTAAAACGAGTTTCTTGCTTCACGCCCGCGGAATCGAACACCACTCGAAAGGTGTGGATAATGTTTTGGGATGTATCAATTTGGTGCTTGCAACAGGAAGAATCGGAAGGCCGTATTGTGGTTATGGAACTATTACCGGACAAGGAAATGGACAGGGTGGTAGAGAGCACGGTCATAAATGTGACCAATTGCCCGGAAACAGAGATATTGAGAATCCGGAACACCGTAAGTATATTTCGGAGGTTTGGGGAATCGATGAGAAAGATTTACCTGGAAAAGGGCTTTCGGCTTATGAAATAATCGAAGCCATTCACCGTGGAGAAATTAAGGGATTAATCTCGATTTGTTTCAATCCATTGGTGTCTTTGCCGAACAGTAATTATGTTCGTGAAGCTTTGGAAAAACTGGAATATTACGTTTGTATTGACTTTTTCCTGAATGAAACAGCACGCCACGCCGATATTGTGCTGGCAGGTTCGTTGCAGGAAGAAGAGGAAGGGACGACCACTTCTGCAGAAGGAAGGGTGATTCGAATTCGCCAAGCGGTAACTCCTCCGGGAATGGCCAGAACAGATACTTCTATAATATTGGAATTGGCCAAACGTTTGGGCGTGAAAGATAAATTTACCTATGAGAATAGCGAAGCTATTTTTAACGAACTGCGTGTGGCTTCCAAGGGAGGAACAGCAGATTATAACGGAATCACCTATAAACGAATTGAGGATAATATGGGAATCTTTTGGCCTTGTCCAACCGAAGATCATCCCGGAACACCAAGATTATGGGAGGACAAAAAGTTTAAAACCCCTGATGGGAAAGCGCATTTTAATCCCGCGCCGTACAAGCTTCCTGGCGAAGTGACTGATGCAGATTATCCTGTAATTTTGACCACAGGTCGCGTGGTGTCCCAATATTTGAGCGGTACGCAAACCCGCAGAATCGGTAAATTAGTCGATCAATATCCAGAGCCATTATTGGAAATTCATCCTAAACTGGCACAACAATACGGAATCAAACAAAGAGAATTAATAAAAGTTTCCACCCGACGAGGCGAAGGAGTTTTTCCTGCGAATATTGTGGAAACCATTCGAGAAGATACTGTTTTCATACCGTACCATTGGTCGGGTAAAAAATCGGCAAATCAATTAACGCCGGGGACTTTAGATCCAATTTCCAAAATACCAGAGTTCAAAGTATGTGCTTGTCATTTGGAACCGCTTAAGGAAATAGCGCCTCCTTCCAAAGAATCAAAAGCCTATGCAAGCGTTTAATCTATAAAAAAGGAAAAATGAATTACACCAGTTTCAATAAAAACGAGGAATTTTTTGTAGATATGCAACGTTGCATTGGTTGTAAAGCCTGTGAAATGGCTTGCGCCGAATGTGAGACGAACGGTCAGGAATCCTTAATCAGTGTCAATTATGTAGATCGGGCTTCGACTGTGCAAACCACCGTTCAAGTGTGCATGCATTGTGACGATCCAGTATGTGCCAATGTGTGTCCCGCCGATGCGATATCCAAAGATGAAAACGGAATCGTGCATACCGCAAACACCGAAAGATGCATTGGGTGCTCAAATTGTGTTTTGGCTTGTCCGTTTGGTGTGCCAAAAAAAGAAGAGTCCTATGACTTAATGATGAAGTGTACGATGTGTTACGACCGAACCAGTATCGGTAAAAAACCAATGTGTGCAACAGTTTGTCCAAGCGGGGCTTTGTTTTTCGGTACAAGAACCGAAATCGAGGAAATGCGCCCGAACAGTACGCCGGTCAATACCTTTATATTTGGTAAAGAAATTGTCAATACCAAAGTCAATATTATGATGCCAAAAGGAAGCGCGGAGCTGATTATATACTAGGTATTAAGTATTAAGAAAGTGTAATTTGAAACATAAACTTTTCACTACATAAAAAATGTCAAAAGAAGATAATTTAAATAAAAATTGGAAGAAAGACTTTCCAATCCTCAAACAGCAAGCGACTAATGTAAGCCGTCGTGATTTTGCCAAATTCCTGACCCTTGTTTCGGGAGGACTGATGGTAGGCAGCGGACTCGTTGCTGCCAAAGCCTATTTGCTTCCCAAAGAAGAAGTCGAAGGAGAGCATTTTGTGTGCAAGAAAGACGAGGTTCCTTTGGGTGGAACCCGCGCTTTTGTAATCGAGGGCAGTACCATACCCTATATTTTGATTCATCTCGAAAGCGGGGATTTCAAGGCCTACGAGCAAAAGTGCACCCATCTGTCGTGTTCTGTATTTTACAAACCCGGCACTGGAATCATTCATTGCCCATGCCACGAAGGTTCATTTGATGCCAAAACTGGAGATGTTCTGGGAGGGCCACCACCAAGAGCTTTACCGAGTCTGGAAGTGTTTTTTAAGGAAAACGATATTTATGTTAAAGCGTCTCAGCATGAAGAACACGCAGTATAAAAACTAAAATATAAAGCTATGAGTACCTTTAGAACCAGCCAAAATCAGGCAAATCCAAACAAGCTGAACAACATTCTTTCGACCTTGATATTCATATTAATTTTGAATGTTACCATACAGATTTGGTTGTTGTATGCCTCTTTGAACAATGCTTTAGATAATAATAAAGAAATTTTGATACCAGCATTTATTGCCTCTTTAATTTTATTTTTAATAGGCTTTAGCTGGCTGTATTATTTGCCATCGGGAAATAAACCACAACAAAAATAGTAGAAGGAAAAGGCTTTATTTATTACAATCCCAGTTTAACGACTGGGATTTTTTATTGCTATAGATTATTCAAACGCAACTTTTTAGAAAGAACTGGGTTGAGCTCAATGTCATTATTTAAGAGCTTTTATGGTACGTTAAAATCCTTTATATTTACGGACTAACAAATTAGCATGCAAAATGAGCGTTGAAGAAATACAAAATATATGCAGGGAAATGCCAGCAGTGAGAGAGGATATTAAATGGGGACATGACCTAGTTTTTTCGGTTGGAGAAAAAATGTTTTGTGTCGTTGGATTGGACCAATCTCCCACAACCGCTTCATTTAAAGTTGCGGATGATGAATTTGAAGAAATTTGTAATTGGCCAGGATTCAAACCAGCTCCCTATGTTGCCAGATACAAATGGGTTTGGATTGAAGATACCAATAAAATGAAAAAAGCAGATTGGGAAAAATACCTTCAGCAATCTTATGAGTTGGTGAAAAATAAACTTACTGCAAAAATAAGAAAGCAATTGGGTTTGTAATTAGCGACATTGCGAAAAATCAATAACAGACAGCACCCACAATGACAAAAAAGACATTATTTTTACTCGGTTTTATCATACTGAAATTTGTGTTGCAATATTCTTTAATAAGTTCAGACTACGACTTACAACGAGATGAATATTTGCACCTTGACCAAGCCCATCATTTAGCTTGGGGTTATTTGTCGGTACCACCTTTTACTTCTTGGATTTCCTATATTATTTATCTTTTGGGGAATTCTATTTTTTGGATTAAATTTTTTCCTGCCTTGTTTGGCACCTTGACGATTGTTGTTGTTTGGAAAGCAATCGAAGAATTAAAAGGTAGTTTGTTTGCCTTGATTTTGGGAGCAACCTGTGTGTTTTTTTCGGCACTTTTAAGGCTGAATACTTTATACCAACCTAACTCTTTTGATGTGTTGTGTTGGACGACTTTTTATTTTATTCTAATCAAATACATCAATACCGAAAACACAAAATGGCTTTTCATTGGAGCAATAGTATTTGTTTTTGGTTTTCTGAATAAATACAACATCGGTTTTCTTATTATTGGATTGATACCCGCTCTTGCCTTGACGGAACAGCGTAAAATATTCGGTCAGCCTAAATTGTATCTTGCCCTTGTTTTAGGATTGTTATTAATTTTTCCAAACCTTTTATGGCAGTATAATAACGACTTTCCGGTGATTCATCATTTAAAGGTATTAGCCGATACGCAATTGGTTTATGTAGATAGGCTAGGTTTTTTAAAATCGCAATTACTTTTTTTTATAGGTTCTTTTTTTGTCATTGTATTAGGACTGTTAGCCTTGTTATTGTACAAACCATTCCAGAAATACAAACTGTTCTTTTGGAGCATTATTTTTACACTCGCAGTTTTTATGTATTTTAAAGCCAAAGATTATTATGCCATTGGTCTTTATCCTATTTACATTTCCTTTGGTTCTGTTTATTTGGCCGATCAATTGAAAGAAGGTTGGAAAAGGTATTTACAGCCTGTTTTAATCCTATTGCCAATATTACTTTTTATTCCGATGTATAAAGCGTTTTTCCCAAACAAAAGCCCTGAATATATAGTTAATCATGCCAAAGCGTATCAAAAATTTGGTTTGCTTCGTTGGGAAGACGGAAAGGATCATTTGTTGCCACAAGACTTTGCCGATATGTTGGGGTGGAAAGAATTGGCCCTGAAAGTAGATTCTGTTGCAGCAACACTGCCAGATTTGGAACATACTTTAATTCTTTGCGATAATTATGGACAGGCTGGTGCGATCAATTATTACACTTCTAACAAAAAAGTGATTGCCCATTCCTTTAATGCTGACTATATTAATTGGCTTCCTTTGGACAAAGAAATTAAAGATGTGATTTTGGTAAAAGAGGATGACGATGATGACAAAGGGAGAACAAGAGAAATTCCAATATTCGACACTGTTTATTTGGCAGGCAAAAGAATCAATAAGTTTGCAAGAGAACCTGAAATATCTATTTATGTATTGCGAGGCACAAAAGTGGATGTCAACAAAAGAATAAAGGAAGAAAGGGAAGAGAAGAAAAATTATAGTGATTAGTGTGATAAGGTGATCTGTTCATATTCTCTTTTTGATAAATATAGAAATAAGATTGTCCAAATCAGCCCTCCAAAAAGTCTACTTTTGCAATTAACT
The DNA here is from genome assembly GCF_035760125.1 of Flavobacterium sp. Taxonomy (GTDB): domain Bacteria; phylum Bacteroidota; class Bacteroidia; order Flavobacteriales; family Flavobacteriaceae; genus Flavobacterium. The sequence goes on along the minus strand of NZ_DASTTN010000340.1, from coordinate 1,233 downwards.
AGTTGATAATTAGTGATATATTTGTTTGTTCGAAATTTTAAAAAAAACATATATCATGGAGACAACAGATTTTACCACTACCTTATTAGTTGACCAAACTCCCGAAGCAGCATTCAATGCTATTACTAATGTTCGCGGATGGTGGTCCGAAGAAATTGAAGGCAACACAGAGAAACTTAATGATGAATTTACATATCATTATGAGGATGTTCATTATTGCCAAATCAAATTAACAGAAGTGATTCCTAACAAGAAAGTGGTTTGGTTTGTGAAGTATAACTATTTTAAATTTACGAAAGATAGAAGCGAATGGACAGGAACCAAAATGAGTTTTGAAATTTCTGAGAAAGACAACAAAACAGAAATCCGTGTTACGCATCATGGACTGGTCCCAGAATTTGAATGTTATGATATCTGTAGTAATGCCTGGACGCAATACATTCAACAAAGTTTAAAGAATTTAATTACCACAGGAAAAGGCCAGCCAAATGCCACCGGAAAACCAACAACAGAAGACGAAAAGAAATTTAGTAGTGCAAAGTAATTCGTCTTTTTATAAACCAAAAAAGTCCCTCAACTTTCTGTCAAGGGACTTTTTAAAATTTATTTTTAAACGTTTTATTGTTGAATATCTTTCGATTCATATTTTACAAATCCTCCACAATTACCATTACGGTCAATTGATTGCTGAACGATAAGATTACCAATATCAATCATATTGTTTAGTTCGTATAAATCGGTGCAAGGAAGATGATTTTGTATCTTTTCGTCAATTTCGTTTTGCAGGCTTTTAAGGGCTTCTTTGGCTTTTAATAAATCTGAATCAAATCGAACAATTCCAGCATTCTGACGCATCAACAATTGCAGTTTAGCTTTTGTCTGGGCGATGTATTCGGGAGCGATTTTTGTTTTGTTTTGGATAGGCCATTCCGGGCTAATGCTTGCCTTTTTTGGAGCGATAAAAGGGTTTTCGGCCAAGTAATGGTATATTTTGTCCGAGTATACCAAAGCTTCCAACAAGGAGTTTGAAGCGAGTCTGTTGGCGCCATGTAAACCTGTTCTGGAACATTCACCACAGGCAAATAAATTCTCTATGGATGTTTTTCCATTGATATCTACAACTATTCCGCCACATAAATAATGTTGGGCAGGAACAACAGGAATCCAATCTTTTTCAAGGTCAATACCTACTTTTTTGCAATGCTTATAAATCATTGGAAAGTGGTTTTTGAA
>NZ_DASTTN010000339.1:0-2021 GCF_035760125.1 Flavobacterium sp. | reverse complement strand
GCAGCATCATTTCGCATATACCATGAAATCTCGGGAAGATTTACGCACAACATCTTAGCGATAGCAGTAGCCCAGCTTCCGCCACCAATCACTGCAAATTTTAAATTATCGGCCATTTTTTTATTAAATTTCATCAAAAGTACTTAAAAATATACCAATAACACAAATTAATTTTTTTGCCGAACCTAGAATTTATGGGGTTTTATAAAGTTTTTGCTAAAAAAATAAATTATTTATATTTTTTTTTGAATTTACACAATATATATACAATACTTGCGTTGTAAGTGATTATAAATAAATTGTTTAGAATTTAAATATGAAGATTGAGTTAGTTAGTTTTGTTTTAGTATTTTAAAAAGGCGTTCTTATTGGTTAAGTGAACGCCTTTTTTATGCATATTAAAATCAGTAACTCGTTAAAATAATTTCCTTCACTTTTTCTAAAGTAATATTTTGTTTTTCTCCCAATGCTTTCCAGCCTCTTTTTTCAAAACGATCGACTATAAAATCGGCAGTTTTCTCGATATTTTCTGCGTTTTCAGAAAGTAAGGTTTTCATTCCCATAGTGTGGAAGAAAGCAATGGTTTTCTCAATGGAGGCCGAGGCAATTTCTTCGTCGGTTCCCGTTAAATGAAACACTCGTTTTCCGTATTGGGCCAATTTTTCTTTTTTGGTTTCAAACATTACCTTGTATAAATTGGGGCCAATGATAGCAAGTGTCCTGGCGTGGTCAATCCCGTAAAGTGCTGTCAATTCGTGACCAATCATATGAGTAGCCCAATCAGAAGGAACCCCTTTTTGAATTAATCCATTCAAAGCCATTGTGCAGCTCCACATAAAATTGGAGGCCAAAGCATAATCAGTTGGGTTTTCTACCACATCAGGACCAATTTGGATTAAGGTTTGCAAAATACTTTCGGCAATACGATCTTGTAGATAGCCTTCATGTACATAGGTTAGGTATTGTTCCAGGACGTGAGTGTAAGCATCTACAACGCCGTTTTGCAATTGTCTTTTGGGCAATGAAGCAATAACGTTAGGATCACAAACAGAAAACTTAGGAAATAAAGCCGAACCTCCAAAATCCAGTTTTTCCTGGGTCGCCGCAATTGTTACCACCGAACCCGAGTTCATTTCACTGCCCGTAGCAGGTAAAGTCAGAACGGTACCAAACGGAATCACAGCAGTTCCTTCTTTAAAAATAATTCTCTTTTTTAGAATGTCGATTGGATCTCCTTCGAAAGGAACGGCAGCCGAAATAAATTTCACGCCATCAATAACGCTTCCGCCACCAACAGCCAGAATAAAATCAATTTTTTGCTCTCTGATAATGGCAACTGCTTTCATCAAAGTTTCAAAATGCGGATTGGCTTCGATTCCTCCAAATTCCACAATTTCATAGCCATCCAAACTTTTACGGACTTGCTCGTGAACGCCATTTTTAAAAATGCTTCCTCCGCCATAAGCGAGAAGGATTTTGGCATTGAAAGGAATTAATGTTGGTAATTTTTCTATTTGCCCTTTTCCAAAAACCAATTTGGTGGGATTGTATAATTCGAAATTTAGCATAGTGAGTTTTTTTAGAGACACTAAGTTACTGAGACACTAAGCTACTAAGTTTTTAAATCTTAGTAGCTTAGTGTCTTAGAATCTTAGCAACTTTAATTATTTTTTTGAATTCAATTGAGTCAATAATTTCTCAGCAACAAGTTTGGATGAAGCTGGGTTTTGACCCGTAATTAACAGTCCATCTTCTATAGCATATGGATGCCAATTTTCTGTTTTACTATAAATTCCGCCATTTGTTTGTAGCGCATCTTCCAATAAAAAAGGAACAATTTTGGTTAATCCAACAGCTTCCTCCTCGGTGTTGGCGAATCCAGTAATTTTTTTGCCTTTTACCAAAAATTGTCCATTTACTTTTACATTTTTTAAAACGGCAGGAGCATGACAAACAAATGCTACAGGTTTTTTATGCGTATAAAATGATTCAATCAAAGCAATGGAATTTTTATCTTCAAC
>NZ_DASTTN010000338.1:0-2465 GCF_035760125.1 Flavobacterium sp. | reverse complement strand
AAACAAATAATAAAAATATTCAGTTTACAGACTGCTGTATTCGGTTTGGAAATATTAATATAAAAAGTCCCATTTCATCACGAAATGGGACTTTTTTAGTTTTGTTGAAAATTGGATGAAAATTTGATATTTGATCCGATGTTCAAGTAAAATTTATATATGCGATTCTCAGTGATTTGAATTCTATAAAAAAATCCCATTCTGTCTTATTAGAATGGGATTTTTTATGCATTTATTTTTCTGTAAACCGTATACTGAAATCCGAAAACTTCTTAGTGTCCTCCTGATACTTTTTTATCAAAATCAATTCCATGTGCTTTTAAAATAGCACTTACTTTCCAAGCATAAAAAGCAAGATAAGCAAAACAAATGATACCAACGATATAGCTACTTTGTATTCCAACGAAATCAGCAACTTTACCTTGAAACACACTTACAAAACCACCACCCATAATCATCATAATAAGGAAGCTACTCCCTTGGCTGGTGTGTTTTCCTAATCCGCTTACTGCCAAAGTAAAGATACATGGCCATAATGTGCTACAAAATAAACCGACACTTGTAAAAGCATATACACTAATCATTCCGCTAGTTGTTATTCCTACAGCAGTAGCCAAAATTCCTAAACTAGAAAAAATTAGAAGCATTCTGGCTGGATTACCTTTACTGGCCATATCTGCTCCGATTAATACTAAAATTACTAAGCCGTAGATGTAAAAAGGAGTTAAATCGTGATTTGCCATTGCATTTACTGCTAAAAATACTACAAATGCCAGATAAGGTGCTAGAAATCTTAATATCTTTAGTAAGCTCATATTTTCTGTAAAAGCTTCAACTGCTCCAGTCCAACGACCAATCATTAAACTTGCCCAATATAAAGATATGTACGGAGCTACATCTTTGGTTAAAAAGCCTAATTTACTTTCCATATAAGCTGGTAAATTACTTGCTGTAGATACTTCAACACCAACATATAGAAATATAGCAATCATTCCCATGACCAATTGAGGATATTGCAAGGCGGATGTTTTTACTGATATTTTATCATGAGAATCATCTTCTTCAATTAATTCTGGTCGCTCTGGCAATGATGAGAATTTTAATAAAATAGCAACTACTAAAAATGCAAATCCTAACACTAGGTAAGGGATTTTTACGCTTTCAATACTTGCATCGGTGTTACCACTGGCACTTGAGCCAAAAATAGCAAAACTAACAATTAACGGCCCAATAGTAGTTCCAAAATTATTAATTCCTCCTGCTAATGTTAAACGTTGTGAACCTGTTTTAATTGGACCTAAAGCAATTGCCAATGGATTTGCAACTGTTTGTTGCAGTGAAAATCCCAATCCAACAATAAAAAGACCTGCTAACATTAATGCAAAAGAACCTGTATTAGCCGCAGGATAAAACAAAAGCGTACCCAAAGCAGATATAAGTAGTCCTAATGACAATCCATTTTTGTATCCAATTTTATTTACTAAATCTTCTTTTATCAAAACGGAGACTCCCATATAAATGAGAGAACCTACTGTATAAGCGATGTAAAAAGCAAAAGCTACCAATTGACTTTCACCTTGTGTTAAATCAAATGCTTTTTTGAAAACCGGGATAAGAATGTCGTTACTTGCAGCAACAAATCCCCAAAAGAAGAATACGATGACTAGGGGAATAAATTGTCCCCACTTGGTTTGTGAATTTTCTGAACTCATAATTTTTAAAAATTTAATTTTTTTTGGTTATTATTATTTTCTGATGCTGCAAGACTGTAAATATATTTGTTAAGAATTTCAAAAAAAAATTTTCTGATATAAAGTTTTTCACTTTTATATAAACGACATTATTTCGTCAACAAATGGCGATTTTGTTACTTTTTCTTGATTTATTCTCTAGGTTATGTGCAGAAATTATTCCAAGATTTTGCTTTTAACTTCTTTACTGTAATTTCGTCCAATGGGAATTGTATAAGAGGAAATTTGTATTCTATTGCCTTCAATTGATTTAACTTTATTTAATGCAATTGTATATGATTTATGAATGCGCATAAATCGATCAGTAGGCAATTCTTCGGTTAATGAAGTTAATGATTTATGAGTAATATAGGTTTTTTCGGGAGTGACAACTTTGATGTATTCTTTCATTCCTTCAACAAAAAGGATTTCATCAATATTGATTTTCACCATTTTTTTATCGACTTTGATAAAAAGGTGCGGTTCGATACGATGGTTTTCAATTTTGATATTATTTTTTAAATTGTATTCGGCTTCAATTTTGTGAATACATTTTATAAATCGTGGTAACGGAATGGGTTTTACTAAATAATCTAATACTTCCAAGTCATAGCTTTCGGCTGCAAATTCCCTAAAAGCTGTTGTAATGACAACTCGAGTTTTATTTTCAATTAAACTGATTAATTCAAAACCGGTCATCATAGGCATATTGATGTCTAGAAAAACGGCATCAAC
>NZ_DASTTN010000337.1:0-3297 GCF_035760125.1 Flavobacterium sp. | reverse complement strand
AAGTCTTTCCTTTTAAAAGATCTTGAAGCGCTTGCCTTGTTTTGGCAACATCTTCCGGGTAGATGTATTTGATATAGCTGTTCAGTAGTAATTCCCTTTTGGAATAGCCTAATTTTTTAATGAATACAAGATTGAATTCTTTAAAAAAACTATTTAAATCCGTAACGCAAATAAAATCAGAAGTTTCTCTGGTAAAAAATTCAAAATTAGGAATAGAATCTATTTTCCTTTGTAGTAACGAAATCTTATGCTCCTGTTTTTTTATTTTTTGCAATAATTCTTCAACTGATGGTATAGTTTCTTTCATAATCACAAAACAAAAATGAATTAATAGACAAAACCAAATAACAAAAAAAGTAGGTAACTAAAGATATGAAATTTATATCACATAATACATTAAGGAATAAATAATTAGAATCTACACAGAAACTACATTTGAACCAAATAAAAAATCTCCCTTAACTATTGATAAAGGAAGATTTTTTATTGCTTAGAAAATGTCTTTAAAAGAAAAAAATGATAAATCGTTAGTATTAGCTCTCCAACCATTTTGATAACACTTTTTCCAAATCAGATTGAACAATAGGCTTTGTAATATAATCAGACATTCCGTGTTCTATACACTTTTCTCTTTCTCCATTCAAAACTCCAGCTGTTAAGGCAATAACCGGAATATGCTTAGTTTTGTCTGATTTTCTGATTTCTAAAGTGGCATCATAACCATTTTGAATTGGCATTTGAATATCCATCAAAATTAAATCTGGCAAATTTTCTTCTGCCAAAGCTACTGCATCCTGACCGTTGGTCGCTTCTATCAGATCACAATTTTTTATAATTTTATTGACCAATGTTTTGGCCAAAAGCATGTTTATTTTATTGTCTTCAGCAATTAATACCTTAAAACTACATATTGAATTTGATAAATGAGAAGGCGGATTTTGAACAAAATCTCTTTTTACTTCCAAATTATTGGGCTTACACGGCATTTTATCATATGCAACAGTAAAAAAGAATTTACTTCCCATTCCGTGATTACTCTTTAATTTTAATTCACTGTTTTTTAATGCTAAAAGCTGGCTTGAAATCGCTAATCCTAGTCCTGTTCCTCCGTATTTTCTGGTAGTAGTATTATCAGCTTGAACAAATGATTGAAAAATTTTCTTTTGATTATAATCTTTAATTCCAATTCCGGTATCTATTACAGAAAACTTAATTTTCGAAAACATTTCTCCCTCTTCAACTTGTACCACTTGCAATTTGATATGACCCGAAAAGGTAAATTTCATCGCATTACTTAACAAGTTCACCAATATCTGCTTTAATCTGAATGAATCTCCATTGATACATTTCGGCACATTGGGATCAATATCAAGCAATAACTCAATTTTTTTATGATTGGCCTCGTATTTGAATAAATTTATAATTTGATTTGACAATTGAATAATATCAATTTCCTCACAATTCAATTCCAGTTTTCCAGATTCAATTTTTGAAAAATCCAGAATGTTATTGATAATTTCCATCAACGTATTGGCCGATTCATTGACCGTTTTGAGATATTCCAATTGGTCGTTATCAAATTTTGTTTTCAGCAACAAGTCCGTAAAACCTACAATCCCATTGAGTGGTGTCCTGATTTCATGACTCATATTGGCCAAGAAATCAGATTTTGCTTTATTGGCAGCTTCGGCTTTCTCTTTGGCTTTGATAGTGTCATCAATTTGTTTTTTTTGAGTAATGTCTTGAACTACTCCTTTTAATGCCACTACATTATTATTTTAATCGATTATGGGAACTCCAGTACAAAAAACCCATTTTGTTTTTTGATCTGCTAAAATAATTCGATGTTCCATTTCATAAGGAATCTTATTCGTGATGGTATTATATACATTTCTATTTAAACCCTCTACGTCTTCGGGTAAAAAAGAGGATAAATATTTGGCATATAGCTCCGAATCATTAGGAAGACTCTCTATTTCAAATATTTCATATAACTCATTGGACCAATTCAATTCTTGAGTCATTAAATTAAAATCCCAACTACCTATTTTAGCAATTTTCTGAGCTTCATTAAGTGATTTTTCACTAGACAAGAGTTTTTCCTGTGTTTTTCTAATCTCTGTAACATCTCGGGCTATAGCATATACTAAATTGTTGGTGGTATGCAAATTGGCTTTCCATTGCAAAAAAACCGTTTCTCCATTTTTTTTTATAAATCTATTTTCAAAAGCTATTGCAGGATAACTATAATTACTGACTAATTTTTTGATTGCTTCTAAAGTTTTTTCCAAATCATCAGGATGGATAAACTCAAGAAATGGTCTTGACAATAATTCCTCCCTTGAATAGCCCAAAACTTTGGTAAATCCATCATTGACTATTTTATAATACCCATTAGTGTCGCCGATGCAAACTAAATCAGGAGACTCTTTTACAAAATACTCAAAATTGGTAATAGCATTTTTTTCTTCATTTAACTCTTTAATAATTAATTCTTGTGCCTCAACTTTTTGGAGTAATTCATCATAGGTCAACTCCTTTTTCGTCTTTTCCATTATTAGAAATTAAATAATTAAATGTTTGCTATTCTAAAATTTTTATAAATATAGCACAGTCTTTCAGAAAAAAAAACACCTATTGAAAAAACACTATAATCATTTCAATTAATTTATATAAGTAGTATTATTTTGAGGCTTTCTCTATTGATATCATTTTTTTAAAAAATTACTTGCTATGACTGTGACAATTGTTACTGACTATCGTTTTTCATCATTCTAAATTTGCCTCATAATTTAGAAAATCAATTATGAAGAAAATCAATTTTATACTACTGGGAATTATTTCAATCACCTATTTTGGATATAGTCAAGATACAATAGCTATTTCTAAAAAAGACATTTGGGCAAAAGCGGCGGATAAAAATTTGCAAATTAAGATGGCCAATCAAGATTTCAAATCGGCACAGGCAGATTATCGCCAATCAAATTCGCTGTTCTTGCCTAATATTTCTGCTTCGCATACTTCAATGGCAACAACCAACCCGTTGATGGCTTTTGGTTCCAAATTGAATCAGGGAATTTTAACACCTTCCGACTTTGATCCCGCCAAACTGAACAATCCATCGCAAACCAAAAACTTTGCCACCCGAATTGATGTTTTGCAACCGCTTATCAACGTTGATGGATTGTATGGACGACAAGCCGCCAAATCCAAAATGGATGCTTACCAATTGCAAACCGAAAGAACAAAAGAGTATTTGGAATTGGAACTCAACAAAGCTTTTATGCAATTGCAAAT
>NZ_DASTTN010000336.1:0-4883 GCF_035760125.1 Flavobacterium sp. | reverse complement strand
AAACCACAACTTCTCTCTTCCAAATAATCTGGGCGAGCCACCACTAGAAAAAGGGGCCAATTCGCAGTTCCGCTTATTCGCCCCTTTCTCTACTGCTGTCGGGCTATACGCGCTACTTCGGTAGCCTGCTTCTATCCCTCTCGCAACTCGCAACAACATATTACAATCCCCCACAACTTTTATTTTCCCGAAATCAATTCGCCTCACAAAAAAGAAAATCAAGAAAAAATCACAATATTTGTGCCACGAAAAGATTTCAATATGCTTCAAAATAATTTCTCCACTTTCCTGCTCGAAACCGGCACCGATGAAGCCGGACGCGGTTGTCTTGCCGGTCCAGTCACCGCAGCAGCGGTGATTCTGCCATTTGATTTTAAAAATACAATCCTAAACGACAGTAAACAATTAAGCGAAAAGGCGAGAGAAAAACTGAGACCTATCATTGAATTAGAAGCCATTACATTTGCTGTAACCCATTTACATCCAAATGAAATTGACGAAATCAATATTCTGAACGCTTCTATGAAAGGAATGCAGGAATGCGTCTTGAAATTAACTCAAACTCCCGAATTTATTATTGTTGACGGCAATAGAGCATTGAACGCAAAATTGGGTTTGAAGAACACTTTCGGAAAACAATTCTCCAAAACCGAAATCGAATTATTGAAATCAATTCCGAATCAAAGTATTATAAAAGGAGATTCGAAATACTTAAGCATCGCTGCGGCATCAATATTAGCAAAAACCTATCGTGATGAATATATGGACAAAATTCACGAAGAATTCCCAATGTACAATTGGAAAAAAAATAAAGGCTACCCCACCCAAGAACACCGTGACGCGATCCGAAAATATGGTACTACAAAATACCACAGAATGAGTTTTAGGTTATTGCCAGAGCAATTGAAATTGGATATTTAGATTGTTAGATTTTTCAAATTATCGAACAATCGAACATTCAAACAAATCAGAGAAATGTTTTAAGATTTTTTCTTTCACTTCTTGTTCATCTACTTTTTCAACACCGAGTTCTACATGAAGTGAAGTAACTGCTTTACCACGAATTCCACACGGAATGATGTTGTCGAAATACCCCAAGTCAGCGTTGACGTTTAGGGCAAAACCGTGCATTGTTACCCAACGCGAAGCACGAACTCCCATGGCACAAATTTTTCGGGCGAATGGCGTTCCCACTCCTAGCCAAACTCCGGTTTCACCGTCACTTCTACCACACTCCAAACCGTATTCCTGTAAAGTCAGAATAATGGCTTCCTCCAGAAAACGCAAGTATTTATGAATATCCGAAAAGAAATTCTCCAAATCAAGAATAGGATAACCAACAATTTGTCCGGGCCCATGATAAGTAATATCACCACCACGATTGATTTTGTAGAAAGTCGCGCCTTTGGCTTCCAATTGTTTTTCGGACAAAAGCAAATTACTCAAATCACCACTTTTTCCTAAAGTATAAACGTGAGGATGTTCTACAAACAAAAAATAATTGGGTGTTGGAATAGCAGTTTCTTCTCTCCTATTTTGGATCTTCAAATCTACAATTCCCTTAAACAATTCTTCTTGGTATGCCCAAGTTTCATTGTAATCTTTATTTCCTAAATCTTGAAGTTGGATGGTTTTATTCATTTCTTTTATGAGATGCTGAGAATCTAAGAGACAAAGATTCTAAGATTTATTTTTTGCAAATGTACAAATGTTTATTGCAACCTAAACCGTTTGAAAGCCTGTTATTAGTCTACCGTTTCGGGTTCCAAAACCACCTCCAAGTTTGTACTTATAGGATTTTGCAGGCAATCGGATAATAGAAATTGTAGTGATAGTGATTTACGGTCATCGCTAATTTTAGCAAATGGATTGGAAACTGATTGAATTTTTCGAGGAAAATGATAGTTCAAAACATAATTCTGAACCAGTTTGTATCCTTTGTATTTCGCTTTTATTTCTTCTATTTTATCAAATTCCTTTTTTTGTTCGAGAGTATCGATAATCGTTACGGTTCTATTGAAACGATTGCCAGTGTAATCGTAGCATACTTTGTAATAATGCTCTTCGGCACTTAGCGCATAATTATTTTTTATATCATCTATATAATGATCAGTTTTAGAAAGATCAACAATATCGGAAGCTTTTTGAAAATTCTGGGTATAAGTAGTTCTGAATTCTTTTTCGTAAGAACTTGCTTTTCTATGAACTTTCACATTCGAATACCTCAAAAATACTTTTTGGTCGGCTACAGGTGTTCTGGAAAATGTTTCTTGATGTTTCTTGATATAATCACCAAAGACGTAAGTTGTGTCTTTATAAATATCTTCCTTCGAATAATTTTCTTTTGCAATCTGCATATAACTGTGTTCTTCTCTTAGATTCGTGACTTCAATAATTCCGCTACCGTCAGAATTGAGATGAATAGTTTCGGTCACTTGACAGCTTACGTTTATGAGAATTAGGAAGAGAAAGAAAAATCTTTTCATGTTTTTAAAGTTTCTAAGAGGCTGAGATTCTGAGCTGCTAAGTTTTTTGTTTTGAAGCGAAGTTACATTATTTTGTACGTAATTTTATAAAAACAACACTTTCAAAGACTTTCATTTAGTTTTTAAAAACTGTTTATTTATTGTTCAAATTCCACTTTAAAGCCAAAATCAACATTACTTTCTTGCATATTATCCAAGGAAATTTCAACAATAAAGCTTTTTCTATCTGGTGCTATTAAAGCATTTTTGATTGAAACATTTTTAATCTTTTTAGGAAAATGATATTCGGCAATATATTTACATTCTTTAAGCATCTCATCCATTTTTTTTGAGAATGGATCGTCACTTTTTTCTTTTTTTGCTTCTTTCTTTTTAACTTTTTTATCTTCTTTTGAAGGTGTGACAGTCTTAATAAAAACTTTACCATCATAAAAAATAGTCGTAGTCCCTTTCTCTTCAGGTTTTGGAATTGAACTAAAAGCGCCTAATCGTTTTTTATCTGCGACCGCTAGGGCTTCTAAGCTTTCAGCTGGTGTTGCAAGTTTTTGAAAACCTACTACACTAGGAAATTCAAACATCATATTGTACTCAAATTCCTTTTTTTCTTCATTAATTTTTAAACTGACTTTAAAATTCTCCAGAATTTTAAAAATCTCCGTTTCTTTCTCCAACTTCTCAATTTTATCTTTATCAGTTTCCGGCAATTTGGATATGCTGTCTTTTATTTTAGTAAATACCTCTTTAAAAGTAAAAGATGTATCTACTATTTTATTAATTTGACTAGAATCGGTCTTTTTCATACCCAATTTAAACATAGGAGACATATCAAATCCATATGAAAAATTTCCCGATCCATCTTCATTCATCACCATTTTTTCCTTCATAATACAACTGGAAACACTAAAAACAAGCACTAAACAAATTAAAATTTTCTTCATTTTTTCACATTACAAAGTTCATGTAGGCAATATAGTAAGATTTTTAGTGATTTATTCGATTTCTTTTAAATCAAAACTATTTTTGAAAATAAAAACTTGTAAAATAGCCCCGATAGAAGTGAAAATCCTTTTTTGTTTTCCTTTAAAAACAAAAAAGATTGCAACGAATGGCGGGAGAATTCTTCTTGAAAACAACTAAATTTTGTGCTCCAAAAAATCTGAAAACTGCTTTCTAAAATTTGCAATCTATTTGTTATCTTTGCGGACTTAAAAAACAGTATATAATGGCCTTATCAGAACAAGAAATCATCCGAAGAGAAAAACTTCAATCATTGCGTAATTTAGGAATCAATCCTTATCCTGCTAATCTTTTTCCTGTAAATCATACTTCGAAACAAATAAAGGAATCTTTTGAAGAAGGTAAAAAGGTGATTGTTGCTGGGCGTTTGATGAGTGTGAGAGATCAAGGAAAAGCTTGTTTTGCTGAGCTACAGGATAGCGAAGGGCGTATACAATTGTATGTGAATCGCGACGTTTTGTGTTTGGGAGAAGATAAAACTTTATACAATCAGGTATTCAAAAAATTGACCGATTTGGGTGACTTTATTGGTATTGAAGGAGAATTATTTACTACCCAAGTAGGTGCAAAATGTATCCGCGTAAGTGGTTTTACTTTCTTGAGTAAAACTTTGCGTCCGTTGCCATTGCCAAAAGTGGATGAAGAAGGAAACGTTCATGATGCATTTAACGATGCTGAATTGCGTTACAGAATGCGTTATGTAGATTTAACCGTGAACGATCATGTGAAAGATACTTTTATCAAAAGAACCAAATTGTTTAACGCCATGCGTTCTTTCTTTAATGACAAAGGATATCTTGAGGTAGAAACTCCTGTTTTGCAATCAATTCCTGGTGGTGCTGCAGCGAGACCTTTTATCACGCACCATAATTCGCTTGACATTCCGCTATACATGCGTATTGCGAATGAGTTGTATTTAAAAAGATTAATCGTAGGTGGTTTTGACGGTGTATATGAGTTTTCGAAAAACTTCCGTAACGAAGGAATGGACAGAACGCATAACCCGGAATTTACCGCAATGGAAATATATGTAGCCTACAAAGACTACAACTGGATGATGGATTTTACAGAAAACTTGTTAGAACATTGCGCTATTGGTGTCAATGGAACTAGTGAGGCAACTTTTGGCGAACATAAAATCAGTTTCAAAGCGCCTTACGCTCGTGTTACAATGACGGATTCTATCAAACATTTTACTGGTTTTGATATTTCTGGCAAAAGTGAAGCTGAACTTTTTGAAGCTGCGAAAGGAATGGGAATTGACGTTGATAAAACGATGGGTAAAGGAAAATTGATCGATGAGATTTTTGGAGCGAAATGCGAAGGAAATTATATTCAGCCAACGTTTATCACGGATTATCCAAAGGAAATGTCGCCACT
>NZ_DASTTN010000335.1:0-6773 GCF_035760125.1 Flavobacterium sp. | reverse complement strand
TTTTTTTATGTAATCAGTAATCCAATTGGATAATTCAATTTTGTCTTCTTCATTGATAATCAAACGCAATGTTTTTCGTGCGATTACCATTATTTCCTTTTTCAAAGGAGATTTAATATTTTTTAATGCTGTAGCATTTCTAAGAATTTCCTCTTTTTTGGCACTTGTTATAGCTATTCTTTCTAAAATCGCGACCAATTCGTTTTGCTCTTCAATTATTGGTCCGATAAAAGCATTCCAAGCGACTTTTTTACCTTCAAAAACTTCTTTTTTGGCTTCCAAATCGATAGCGTCAATTTCTTCTGGCGATGCAATATTGATTGCAATCATCCATAATTTCATTTGACGAATACAGTCAAAATCTTTTTCCCATGCTAATCTTGCCGCATTTTTATATCTTTCGTGTGAACCAGAACTAGAATGCCCTTGAGGTTGTGTAAGTTGATCAACATGAATCAAAACAGGAACGTGGTTCTCACGAGCTATTACAGCCGCTTTTTCATAAGTGGCAATCAAATCAACATAATCCCAACCTTTTACTTTTAGTATTTCAAAACCATTCGAATTTTCATCTTTTTGGTATCCTTTCAAAATTTCCGAAATACTTTCTTTAGTAGTTTGGTGTCTCGCATGTACAGAAATTCCATACTCATCATCCCAAACACTCATTACCATTGGAACTTGTAAAACTCCGGCAGCATTTATGGTTTCAAAAAATAATCCTTCTGATGTACTTGCATTTCCTATAGTTCCCCATGCAATTTCATTTCCATCTATAGAAAATTGTTCTGCATTTGGAATACCTGGAACGTTTCTGTATATTTTTGAAGCTTGTGCCAGTCCAAGTAATCTCGGCATTTGCCCAGCTGTTGGGGAAATATCGGCACTAGAATTTTTTTGTTGTGTCAAGTTTTTCCAAGATCCGTCTTCGTTCAAACTATGGGTTACAAAGTGACCACCCATTTGTCTTCCTGCAGACATTGGCTCCAGGTCAATATCAGTATGACCATATAAACCGGCAAAAAATTGTTCAATTGTCAATTCGCCAATAGCCATCATAAAAGTTTGATCGCGATAATACCCAGAACGGAAGTCTCCGTTTTTAAAGCATTTGGCCATGGCAAGTTGTGGAACTTCTTTTCCATCTCCAAAAATACCAAACTTGGCTTTTCCAGTTAATACTTCTTTACGGCCCAATAAACTACATTCTCTGCTTATTATGGCAATTCGGTAATCATTTAAGACTTCGGTTTTAAAATCTTCAAATGTTAAACTAGTATTGACTTTCTCTTTTATCATAATTTAAAAGTATAGCTTTTATGGTGCAAATCTAATCAAAAACTACGTATATATCATTATGTGATTCTGTATTTTTATAATTTTTTATGAAATAATTTCCATTAAAACGAATGTATTTTTATTATATATTTAATTTTAACTTAAAAAATTGTGTAATTGTTTAATATTTTAAAGTTTTTGTTTTGAATTAAAACCATTTTCGGGTAAAAAGATTAATTAATGATTTTGGGTTAAAAATAAAGATAAATCGTATTTTTTCACTGTAATCTTTTTGACTTACTTCAAATCCATTAGAAGAATATACTGGAAAGAATAATTCGAAGTAATCTTGAACCAAATTTAGTCGTATCCCACTATCATAAACGAAGTTATTATGAAACCCTTTATTTTTTACAAATCCAAAATCAGCATACGCATCTACCCAATTCCATAATAGACTATAGCTTAAATTTGTTGTTGCCAACCATTGATTTGATTCGGAAGGACTAACAAATGATTTAAATCCTCCCTGTGCCATAATGTATTGTTGACTTAATATTCCTGAGGTATCAGATCGTGCATAAACTGGGTAATCAAACAAATAATCATTTACTCTAGCAACTCCAAAATTATAATTTTGAGTATTATTGCTGTTGTATAAAAAAGTACCAGCAAATGCACGAACATTAAAATAACGATTGTCATTAAACAGCTTACGATATTCCATTTCCGCGGAAATTTTTCCAAAATAACCAGATAACTGAACATCGGTAAGGAATTTTACATGACTGGTAATTTCTGTTTTTATATTGGAATATTTAAGGTTCAAAATGGAGTAATTGTCTGTACTATCAATCACGAATGCTGATGGCTCTTTGTAAATAATATTGTATTTTATAAATATGGCTTGTTTTCTATTGTCTCTATAACTAGGTTCACGGAAGTATAATGACAAACTTGGATACAATTTAAAATAAGCAGCATCCTCAGCATAATGAAAATAGGAGCCATTTAAGGAATAGCGCATATTGTACAATCTTCTCTCTCTTAAATATTTGTTTACAATTAATTGATAACTGCCCACAATTGATTTGGTATTGATGGAGTACATCGGATTCAAAACAAACATAAATGGTTTGTCGAAGAAACTAAAATTGTAAAAACTGAATCCAGGCGCAAACCCATCATATTTATTGTAAAATAAAGTGGGGACATAAAATAATTGGGATCGATGAGGATCTTCCAAATCTTCAAAGAAAGTGAGTTTCAATGGGCGATTTAATGAAAAAGAGTACAATGATTTCCAGTTATTTCTCAAATTGAATTCAGGAACTTCGTTTTTATAATTGAGCACCAATTTGTCCACACTTTTTCTTTCGAAAGTGAGTACAGTATCTATTTCATTGGTCTCAAGCCATTTTTTAAAAATAATTTGTTTGTCTTTGATACCAAATACTGGCATTGGTACCAATGGAACTCCTTTATTTTTAACAATAAAAGTAACGCTGTCTTTTGTTTTGGAAAAATCTCCAAATTTATAATCTATCAGTTCTCGACTATCTATTATGTATTTAAAAAACCAGTCTATATTTTTTGCCGCTTTTGATTTCAATATGTCTTCAAAATCATTCCTGTCTGTTTGTCCTTCTTTATTTAGTTTATAGAATTGCTGAATTCCAGATAAAACCAAATCATTTCCAAGGTAGTCATCCAGATATTGCAAGCTCAAGCCAGCTTTGTATTTATTGGCAATTTGCACGTTGAATTTTATCAATGTGTTTTTGGGTTCATTAAGAGCTTGATCGAGATTTTTGCGAGCCATCAGCATATAATAATAGCTGTACTGCTCATTAAAATCTGTTTGTGCCAATTTGAACCCTCTAAATATAAAATATTTGGAAGCCGACCCCATCATTTTGCTGTCTGGGTGATATTGATCAATATAGTTAATCATAGTAAACATCTGGATCCCATCATAAATCCAATTATCTTTTCTGGAATCCAACAGCAAACTATTTTTGAGAAAATTATTCAAGTAGGTTTTTAAAAATTTTATTTCGAATAAAAAATCAGTATGAAAAGGGCGCATGAATTTAGGCAGTTGATTTAGTCCATAAAATGGATTCTTCTCATAATCTTCCTCTGAAACAATGATTTTTTCATATGGATATTGCCCAATTTGATTGTTCGAATAATCAACCACTCTTTTAATGATTGCTGTTTTCAATGAGTCATCAAATCTTCCGGAACCTAAGTTAGTCATGACTTCAAAATCACCAATTTTATAACTCTTGTAACTGGACTCTTTTTCGATAATAAGATCAAAATCGGTTCTTTTTTTACCCGTAAGATTCACATTGGTTACCTGTTCGTTTGCTGTGAAATTGTTAATTACCAAATCCGTTGTTACTGTGTTCTTATTGTTAATTTTCAAATCAATATCAAAATCCGAAACTCCATTGGCAATATCATCAAGGCTTTCATTACTGTATTTTATAAATTGATGATTTTCATAACGGGCAGGGGTAAGAAACCAGTTTTTGAGATGCATACCATATTTTTCAAAATGTCCGTATTTGGTAAATTTGTTGCTTGGAATCATGGAAACATAAGTAAGATGCAATTTTATCTTTTGACCAGGTTTCAATATACGGTGCAATATAACTTTAATATAATCAGGGTTGTTTTGGGTTCTTTCCCAGGTAAAAACGTTTTTATCTTTATCTTCTATAATTAAATTAACGGTTCCTCCGCGATCTTCTGCTAGTGCCATGTGAAACTTATTGTAGAATTCGTCCGAAAAACGTTTTCCCAATGGGCTCTCTCGGTCCGAAAAAGCATTGTTCCAATCATTCAACACTATAGAGGTTAAAGTGTCATTCGTTTGGTTATAAAAGGTAATTTCTTGATCAACTGACAGCGTATTTGAATTCATGTTCACAGTCACAGTCATTTTGGAGTGATGCTGTGCATATTGTTTGTGGAAAACCAACAAAACAATTAGGAGTAGGATGATTTTACCGTGAGTTTTCAATCTGGGGGATATATAAGTTTCTAAAAAAAGTATAAATCTAATACAATTTACAAAATATTAAGAAAACTACAGTATTTAATGGTCAAAATGCAAGTATACACGTCAAATGAAAAGAGCCGTCTCGTCTTTTGGGACGAGACGGCTCCTAGTGTTAAAAATTAGGACTCAAATCGTATTTCTTGTAGAAATTATCTAGTACTGTAACTACTTCATCTTCAGTATCCACAAGTTTGAATAAATTCAAATCTTCTGGGCTTACAGTATGTTCTCTTTCAACCAATACTGCTTTTATCCAATCAATCAAACCAGACCAAAATGTCGTACCCACTAATATAATTGGGAATTTGCCTATCTTTTTTGTCTGAATCAAGGTAATCGCTTCAAATAATTCGTCCATAGTTCCAAAACCACCGGGCATTACGACAAATCCTTGTGAATATTTCACAAACATTACTTTTCGAACAAAGAAATAATCAAAATTCAAGTTTTTGTCACTGTCGATATAAGGATTAAAATGCTGTTCAAAAGGCAATTCAATATTCAATCCCACCGAAGAGCCACCACCCAAATGTGCCCCTTTGTTACCGGCTTCCATAATTCCCGGACCACCACCAGTAATCACGCCGTAACCAGCTTTGCTTATTTTGAAAGCAATTTTCTCTGCCAATAAATAATATTTGTCCTCCGGTTTTATTCTCGCCGAACCAAAAATAGTGACACAAGGCCCAATACGGCTCATCGTATCATATCCGTTTACGAACTCAGACATAATTTTAAAAATCGCCCAACTGTCATTTGTTTTTATCTCATTCCAAGTTTTGCGCTTTAATTTATCTTGGATTACTTTATCTTCATCGTTGTCAAAATCTTCTAATCTCATCTGTTTCTATTTTTTTGGAGCTATTTCCCGCTATTCGTTTCAATCTCTCTCGTTAAAAAAACGAGAGAGGATTTCCACTGCTATCGGGGCTAGGATATTCGTTTTCAATTTAACTTTAATCTTTGTTAAAGATGTTTAACTAAGATAACTCTTTTTTCAAAAACTGAGCTGTATAGCTTTTTTTATTTTTTACGATTTCTTCAGGTGTTCCTTTGGCTACAAGCTGTCCTCCGCCTTTTCCTCCTTCTGGTCCAATGTCAATAATGTAATCGGCTAGTTTGATTACATCCATGTTGTGCTCAATAATCAAAATGGTATTTCCTTTGTCAACCAATTTATTAATAACATCCATCAGCACCCGAATGTCTTCAAAATGCAAACCAGTTGTTGGTTCGTCAAGAATATAGAAAGTGTTGCCGGTATCTTTTTTGGACAATTCACCTGCCAGTTTGATACGCTGTGCTTCACCACCAGAAAGTGTGGTACTTTGTTGTCCTAGTGTGATGTAGCCCAAACCAACATCCTGAATAGTTTTTACTTTTCTGTAGATTTTTGGTATGTTTTCAAAGAAAGGAACGGCTTCGTCAACTGTCATATTCAAAACATCCGAAATAGATTTTCCCTTATATCTAATTTCCAATGTTTCTCTGTTAAAACGCTTTCCTTGGCAAGTCTCGCATTCAACATACACATCTGGCAAAAAGTTCATTTCAATCGTACGTACTCCAGAACCTTCACAGGTTTCGCAACGTCCGCCTTTTACATTAAAACTAAAACGCCCTGCTTTATATCCCCGAATCATACTCTCGGAAGTCATCGTAAACAGGTTTCGTATTTCAGTAAAAACCTCGGTGTATGTTGCAGGATTGGAACGTGGTGTTCTTCCAATCGGGCTTTGGTCAATATCAATCACTTTGTCGATATGTTCCAAACCGTCTATTTTTTTATAAGGCATCGGAATTTTAACGCCATTAAAATAATAGGCATTCAAAATAGGGTAGAGGGTTTCATTAATTAATGTTGATTTCCCACTTCCCGAAACACCCGTAACGCATATCATTTTACCCAAAGGCAATTCAATCGAAACATTTTTTAGGTTATTCCCCGTAGCTCCGGTTAGTTTCAGGAATTTTCCATTTCCTTCACGGCGTTTTTCGGGAATTTCCAATTTCATTTTTCCGTTCAAATACTGTGCTGTTATCGTATTTGAAGCCAAAGTTTCGGCCGGAGTTCCGATACTGATGATTTCACCACCATATTTGCCTGCTTTTGGACCAATATCAATCACATAATCGGCACGTTCAATCATATCTTTATCGTGCTCCACCACAATCACTGAATTTCCAATATCGCGCAATTGCTCTAAAGAATGAATCAGTTTCTCATTATCTCTTTGGTGTAAACCAATACTTGGCTCATCCAGAATATATAATACACCAACCAATTGAGAACCAATTTGTGTGGCCAATCGAATCCGTTGTGCTTCACCTCCAGAGAGCGATTTTGAACTTCGGCTTAAAGCCAAATAATCCAAACCTACATTCATCAAGAAGTTCAATCGATCCTTAATCTCCTTGATTA
>NZ_DASTTN010000334.1:0-2250 GCF_035760125.1 Flavobacterium sp. | reverse complement strand
ATAAACCTTTATAAAAAATAAAACCATGACAACAAACCCCAAGAAAATAATGGATTATAAAATCAGTTTAAAAGAAAAAGTTGGTTACGGGTTGGGAGATGCTGCTTCCTCTATGTTTTGGAAAATTTTCAGTATGTATCTTATGTTCTTTTACACTGATGTCTTTGGTATAGCGCCTGCCGTGGTGGGAACCATGTTCTTGATTACCCGTATTTGGGATTCCTGCTTTGACCCTTTGGTGGGAATTATTGCAGACCGTACCAAAAGCCGTTGGGGAAAATTCAGACCTTATTTATTGTGGACGGCAATTCCTTTTGCATTAATTGGGGTTCTTACTTTTTACACTCCAGATTTTGACGAAAAAGGGAAAATAATATATGCATACGTTACTTATTCATTAATGATGATGATCTATTCGATAATCAATGTTCCGTATGCTTCTTTGCTGGGAGTTATGTCCGGTGATCGAAAAGAACGTACTACGCTTTCCTCCTATCGCATGGTTTTTGCCTTTGGCGGGAGCTTATTGGCTCTTTGGTTAATCGAACCATTGGTGAATCATTTTGGTGGAAGTTTAAACTCCAAGACAGGTTGGTTATACACTATAATTGTTTTTGGAATCATCACTACAATTTTCTTTTGGTCTTGCTTTTTTCTAACCAAAGAAAGGGTACAACCTATAAATGATGAAAAACCAAATCTAAAAGAAGATTTAAATGACCTTCTTAAAAACAGACCTTGGTGGATTTTATTGGGTGCTGGAATTGGTGCTTTGGTATTCAATTCCATTCGTGATGGGGCAGCGGTTTACTACTTCAAATATTATGTTAGCAGTACAGTGAGCTATAGTTTCAACATTTTTGGAGAAAATTTTGCGATGACTCCAACCACGCTTTACTTGGTACTGGGACAAGCTGCAAACATTATTGGTGTGATTGCAGCTACTCCAATTGCAAACAAAATTGGCAAAAAGAAAACCTTTTTTGGAGCTATGGCACTTGCTTCAATTTTAAGTATCCTCTTCTATTATATTGGAAAGGAAAATATTGTATTGATTATGGTTTTCCAAATATTGATTAGTATTTGCGCCGGGTGCATATTCCCATTAATCTGGTCTATGTATGCTGATAGTGCCGATTACTCTGAGTGGAAACAAGGAAGAAGAGCCACTGGTCTTATCTTTTCAGCTTCCTCGATGTCTCAAAAATTTGGATGGACAATCGGTGGTGCTGCAACTGGATGGCTTTTGGGATACTTTGGCTTCCAGGCAAACGTAGTGCAAACTGTCACTGCACAAAACGGAATATTACTAATGCTGAGCATCCTTCCAGCTATTGCTGCAGCACTATCTGTACTTTTCATCATATTCTATCCATTATCTGAAGAAAAGTTGCAGACCATAGAAGACGAACTTAATCACAAAAGAAACTTAAACAAATAATACTTGATTTTAGAAAATTCAGTTATGAGCACTACAAAAATAAATGTCGATTTAAAACAAATAAAAATCGAACTCGACAAGCAATTCAATGCTTTAATTCAAACAAAAAATGAACCACAAGACGGTATTGGAAACGGAATATACACTCGCTATAAAAACCCTGTTTTAACAGCCGCGCACACACCGCTGGAATGGAGATTTGATTTTAATCCAAATACAAATCCATTGTTTTTGGAGAGAATTGCCATAAATGCCACATTCAATGCAGGAGCCATCAAATGGAATGATAAATATATCCTTGTTGCCCGTGTGGAAGGTGCAGACAGAAAATCTTTCTTTGCTGTTGCCGAAAGTCCAAATGGTATTGATAATTTCAAATTTTGGGACAAACCTTGTGTGATTCCACAGACCGAAGAGCCAGACACTAATGTTTATGATATGCGTTTAATAAAGCATGAAGACGGATGGATTTACGGTATTTTCTGCACTGAAAGAAAAGATCCATCAGCTCCTAAAGGCGACACCAGTACTGCTATTGCCAATGCAGGAATTGTACGCACCAAAGATTTAATCAACTGGGAAAGATTACCTGATTTGATTTCAAACACTGGACAACAACGAAATGTGGTATTGCATCCAGAATTTGTAAACGGAAAATATGCTTTATACACTCGTCCGCAAGATGGTTTTATTGACGTAGGGAACGGTGGTGGAATTGGACTTGGCTTTGTGGAAAACATGAACAATCCAGTCGTAAATGAGGAAAAAATCATTTATGGAAAACAATATCACACAGTATATGAATTGAA
>NZ_DASTTN010000333.1:0-7412 GCF_035760125.1 Flavobacterium sp. | reverse complement strand
CAATGTATGTGGTGCATGATCCGTTGCAATGACATCAATTCGTCCATCATTTAGCGCTTCCCACAATACTTTTCTATCGTTAGCGGTTTTTACGGCAGGATTCCATTTAATTAGATTGCCTTTAGTTTCATAATCATCATTAGTAAACCACAAATGATGTACACAAACTTCCGCGGTAATCTTTTTGTCCTCAAGTGGAATTTTATTGCTAAATAATTCCATTTCTTTGGCAGTCGAAAGATGAAAAACATGTAATCTTGCCCCGGTTTTTTTGGCCAAAGCAACTGCTTTTGAAGAAGAAATATAGCAAGCTTCTTCACTGCGAATAAGATGATGCGCAGTTACTGGCACATCTTCACCGTATTCCTCTTTATATTTCTCTAAATTGTTTTTAATTGTCATTTCATCTTCACAATGAACCGCAATCAACATTGAAGTACAAGCAAATATTTTCTCCAAAACCGCTTCATTGTCAACCAACATATTTCCTGTGGAAGACCCTAAAAATATTTTGATTCCAGCAACATTCTTAGGATTTGTTTTCAATACTTCCTCAAGATTGTCATTGGTAGCACCCATCATAAAAGAATAATTGGCAAAAGATTTTTCGGCTGCAATTTTGTATTTTTCTTCTAGAATTTCTTGGGTAACAGCATTAGGTACTGTATTCGGCTGTTCTATATAGGAGGTAATTCCTCCTGCAACCGCAGCTCTAGATTCCGATTCAATATCTCCTTTATGAGTAAGACCAGGCTCTCTAAAATGTACTTGATCATCGATAACTCCTGGCAAAAGGTAATTCCCTTCCGCATCAATAATCATACAATCAGAAGATTTCAGGCTAATATTTTCAGAAACCTCTACAATAAGGTCATTCTCTACCAGCACATCCCCTTCAAAAATAACTCCTTCATTTACTATTTTAGCATTTTTAATCAAATATCTATTCATAGTATCTTTCTTTTTACAAACTGTTAACTAACTTTTTTAAACGCAACATAATAACTCCGAATACGGCTTCAACAATTATTGAATTACTCATTTTGGATTGCCCTTTGGTTCTATCGGTAAAAATAATAGGCACTTCCGAAATGGCAAATTTTTTACAATACGTTCGGTATTTCATTTCAATCTGAAAAGCATACCCAACAAATCTAATTTTATCTAATTTTATAGCTTCTAGTACTGATCTTTTGTAACAAACAAATCCAGCAGTAGCATCATGTATTTTCATTCCGGTAATCATACGAACATAAACCGATGCAAAATACGACATTAAAACACGACTTAAAGGCCAATTTACAACATTTACTCCGGTTACATAGCGAGATCCAATAGCCAAATCAGCATCGCCGAAATGACAGGCATCATATAATTTCTCCAAATCATTCGGATTGTGTGAAAAATCAGCATCCATTTCAAAAATAAAATCATAGTCTTTTTGCAATGCCCATTTAAAACCATGCACATAAGCGGTACCCAATCCTGATTTCTTAGTCCTTTTTTCCAAAAACAATCTACCATTGTATTCTGACTGAAGCATAACCACTTTATCCGCAGTATGATCCGGAGAGTTATCATCAATAATTAAGACATGGAAAGGTTTGTGTTGAGAGAGCACTGCTCTAATAATGCTTTCTATGTTTTCAATTTCGTTATAGGTGGGAATTATAACAATGCAATTGTTCATGTTTCGCGTAATTTCCGTGCAAAAGTAACGTTTTTATGCCATTTGATTATTATAAAATTATAATAAATAATGTTATAAAAATTACTAATTTTGCTCTAATTATGACTGAACATGTACTTCATCCTAGAATAACCGACACTAACGACTGGGTAACACTAGTTTTTATTATGGCTTTTGGCATCATTGCTCTAACCAAATCCGTCTACGAAAACCGCTTTGAAGATTTCACAAAATTGATATTTTCAGACAAGTATGTTCGAATATACAGAGACAGCAGTCATTTAATGGGAATGTTTTCCATATCCTTATTCGTTGTTCAGATTATTTCCTTTTCGTTTTTTATCCAAATTTTACTAAACAATTTTGGTTATGGTTCAAAAACAGATTGGATTTTATTCATTCAAATATTCACTTTTGTCATTTACTTCATCTTATCGAAATTTTTAATCGAAAAAATCATTGCAACTGCGTTCAAAATAGAAGAACTTGTCGAACAGTTTAATTTACAGAAAGTTACGTATCGAACATATGTAGGTTTATTACTACTGCCAATTGACATCATTTTATTCTATTATGAATCCATCTTAAAAAATATCCCATTACTGGTTCTATATAGTATCGTAGTTATGAACGTTTTACTGTATGTGTACTCCATAAAAAATTATAGAAAAGAAATTTTCAGTAAGTTGTTTTATTTTATTTTATATCTTTGCACTCTTGAAATAGCACCCTATTATTTTATGTATTATTGGTTTACAAAAGGTAGCGTTTAGAAATTATTTAAATATGAAAGTGAAAACAATTTTGGTATCACAACCAGAACCTAAAGTGGAAAATTCTCCATACTTTGAGCTGCAACAAAAGCATAAAGTAAAAATTGATTTCAGACCTTTTATTCACGTAGAAGGTGTAAGCGCAAAAGAGATTAGACTTCAAAAAATCGATCTTAACAACTACACCGCTATTATATTAACAAGTAAAAATGGCGTGGATCATTTTTTCAGAGTAGCTGAAGAAATGCGCTATAAAGTTCCTGAAGGATTAAAATACTTTTGCCAATCTGAAGCAATTGCATTCTACCTACAAAAATATGTAGTGTACAGAAAACGTAAAATCTATGTGGGCCCTAAAGATTTTGCTGATTTGTCACCTTTAATTAAAAAATACAAAGACGAGAAATTTTTATTGCCGGCATCTGACCAATTAAACGCAGATATTCCTGTAACACTAAACGCTTTGAAAGTAGACTGGACTCCAGCCACTTTTTACAAAACTGTTATGAGTGACTTGTCTGATTTGGCCGATGTTTATTACGACGTTTTGGCTTTCTTTAGCCCAACTGGAATTAAATCATTATATAAAAACTTTCCCGATTTTGAACAAAACAATACTCGAATAGCCGTTTTTGGAAGCACCACTCAAAAAGAAGCTTTAGATCACGGATTGCGCATAGACATTATGGCTCCAACACCTGGAACTCCATCTATGACAATGGCTTTAGAAAAATACATTATCGAAGCCAACAAAGGAAAATAGACACACACAAGATTCTAAATATTTAAAATTCCAAATCCCAACTTTAAACTGTTGAGATTTGGAATTTTTCTTTTAAATCATTTCGATTAATTTTGATTTCAAATTACAGCCAAATTCTTTATTTTGGTTTAAAATTAAACCTTATGACGCGGGAATAGTCAAAGAAATGACCGTGATCGAAATTACCAAATAACCACTATATGAAAAAACTCAAACTTACCCTTCTCATTCTCTCTTTTTCTCTTGTTCTAATGAACTGCAACTCCACAAAAAAAGGAGCCGAATACACCAAAGTGGAAAAAAAATAAGCTACAAAACAGACATCGAACCTATAATTGCAAATAGCTGTACTCCTTGTCATATACCGCCTCAAGGAAAGAAAGAACCGCTAGAGAACTACAATCACGTAAAAGAAAATATTGGTGCGATACTGGAACGCGTTCACCTACCTCAAGACAATCGTAAATTTATGCCTCCTGTAAACAAAAAACCAGCTTTAACTAATGACCAAGTTGCACTTTTGGCAAAATGGCAAGAACAAGGTATGACTGAATAATACTCATACTTTTATAAAAAAATCCGTCTCGTCCAAAGACGAGACGGATTGCATTTTTTATAAAGCGCAATGAACTTACCTTCTATTATTAAATATCGAGATATAATACAGTAAAGTAGCGATTGATCCCAATGCAGCAACCACATACGTTCTGGCAGCCCATTTCAAGGAATCTTTTGCCCCTGCATGCTCTTCTCGCGTTAACATGTTTTTATTCTCCAACCAAGCCAAAGCCCTGTTACTCGCATCGTATTCTACCGGTAAAGTAACAATTGAAAACAACGTTGTCGCGGCAAATATTACAATCCCAACCAATAGCAATTGCGGAAAAGTACGAAGCATCAAGATTCCCGCCAATAAAATCCACTGCATATAAGTCGAAGCCACATTAACAATTGGCACCAACTGAGAACGCAAAGTCAACATACTATATGCCGTGGCGTGTTGTACTGCATGTCCACATTCGTGCGCCGCTACAGCCGCAGCCGCAGCGTTTCTTTGGTTGTAAACTGCCTCACTCAAATTGACTGTTTTATCGACCGGATTGTAGTGATCTGTCAACTGACCCGGAGTTGAAATAACACGCACATCACGAATTCCGTGGTCGGCGAGCATTTTTTCAGCGATTTCGGCACCGGACATTCCGTTTTGCAAACGTATTTTAGAATAAAACTCAAATTTACTCTTTAGTGTAGAACTCACTAACCAACTTGCCAGCATAATACCACCCGCAAGAATTAAATAACTCATTCCCATATTTTGTTTTTTTTTATTTTCTGTTTCTAAATAAACATCAAATTACAAACCAAATTTAACAAAATGTCATCTTGTCACTTGTAAACTGTTGTTAAATTATTCTGAAACAAAAAATCCCAAACCCCAATCGTAAAATTGGAATTTGGAATTTATTAAAATTTGGAACTTGATTTCCTTTTACCCCACCAAATTGATAATTTTCCCCGGAACAATAATCACCTTATTTGGCGTTTTACCGTCCAGCTGTTTGATGGTTCTTTCGTCTTTCATAACGATTTCCTCGATTTGTTCTTTGGTTAAATCCAAAGGCAAAACCATAGTAAAACGCATTTTTCCGTTGAAAGATACCGGATATTCTTTATCGCTTTCAACCAAATGTTTTTCGTCTAAAGCTGGAAAAGCTACTGTAGCAATAGAATCTGTGTTTCCTAACAACGACCACAATTCTTCAGCGATGTGAGGCGCATAAGGCGAAATCACAATCGCTAATGGTTCCAAGATAGCACGAGAATGACAGTTTTGCGCTGACAATTCGTTCACGCAAATCATAAACTGTGAAACCGAAGTATTAAAAGAGAAACTCTCAATGTCCTCTGCCACTTTTTTGATGGTTTTGTGCAATGATTTTAGGTTGTCTTTCGTTGGTGCGTCATTAGTAACAATCAATCCATTTTCGTCAAAATACAAACGACATAGTTTTTTCAAGAAACCAAAAACTCCCGAAATTCCAGCCGTGTTCCAAGGTTTTGCTTGTTCCAATGGCCCTAGGAACATTTCATACAAACGCAAAGTATCGGCTCCATATTCATTACAAATATCATCTGGCGTTACTACATTGTATTTGGATTTCGACATTTTTTCGATTTCGCGACCTACTATGTATTTTCCGTTGTCTTCGCAAATGAATTCAGTATCTTTATAATCTTCTCTAAACTGCTTGAATTTTTCAATATCCAATTCTTCCGAAGCGTTTACAAATGAAACATCCGTATGAATAGGCTGAACATTTTGCCCGTTAATTTTATTTTTAGAAACAAAAGTATTTGTCCCTTCCAATCTGTAAACAAACGCACTCATCCCCAAAATCATCCCTTGATTAATCAATTTCTTGAATGGCTCTTCAGTTGGAGCAAAACCTTTGTCTTTTAAGAATTTGTTCCAAAAACGGGAATACAATAAGTGACCTGTAGCATGTTCGCTTCCACCAATGTATAAATCCACACTTTCCCAATATTTCAAGGCTTCTGCACTGGCAAATTCATTTTTGTTATGAGCATCCATATAACGCATCCAATACCAAGAACTTCCCGCCCAACCCGGCATTGTGTTCAATTCTAATGGAAAAACAGTTGCATTATCAACCAAACTAGTGTCAACTACTTTATTATTTACACTATCCCAAGCCCAAACAGAAGCATTTCCTAATGGAGGCAATCCGTCTTCGGTTGGTAAATATTTCTCTACTTCCGGCAAGATGATAGGCAAATGTTGCGCATCAATCATTTGCGGTAAGCCATTCACATAATACACCGGGAAAGGCTCTCCCCAATATCTTTGACGGGAGAAAACTGCATCACGCAAACGGTAATTGATTTTCCCTTTTCCTTGATTTATTTTTTCTAATTCCTCAATAACCTTTTTGGTTCCTTCTTTGTAATTCAATCCATTTAGAAAATCGGAATTGGCCAACAGGGTTTTTTCTTTATCGTCAAATGGTTTCTCAGAAATATCAGCCCCTTCCTGAATATTTTTAATTTCAGGCATTCCGTTTTGACCTTTGAAGAAATTAGCGAAAGCATAATCTCTTTCATCACCACAAGGAACCGCCATCACAGCACCTGTTCCATATCCTGCCAAAACATAATCCCCAATCCAAACCGGAATTGGCTCTTTGGTAAACGGATGCTCAGCAAAAGCTCCCGTAAATACACCCGAAATAGTTTTTACATCGGCCATACGCTCTCTTTCGGAACGCTTGGCTGTTTTTTCAATATAAGCTTCAACTGTCGATTTTTGCTCTGGAGTTGTAATTTGCGCAACCAATTCGTGTTCTGGCGCCAAAGTCATAAACGTAACTCCAAAAATAGTATCAGGACGAGTTGTAAAGACTTCGATATTAGCTTCGTGATCTTTCAATCTAAACGAAACCATCGCTCCCACCGATTTTCCAATCCAGTTTCTTTGGCTTTCTTTAATACTTTCGCTCCAGTCAATATTATTCAGACCTTGTAGCAAACGTTCCGCATAAGCCGAAATTCGCATACTCCACTGTGTCATTTTCTTGCGTATAACTGGAAAACCACCACGTTCCGAAACGCCGTTAACTATTTCGTCATTCGCCAAAACCGTTCCCAATCCCGGACACCAGTTCACTTCGGTCTCCGCTAAATAAGTCAATCGGTATTGCAACAAAATTTTCTCTTGTTGTTCTTTTGCGAAAGCGTTCCATTCATCTGCCGAAAATAATTCAATATTATCATCACAAACTGCATTAACATTCGCATTTCCTTCTGCAGAAAAAACCGAAATCAAAGTCTCAATATCTTCCGCTTTATCAGAATTTTTATTGTACCAAGAATTAAACAATTGGATAAAAATCCATTGTGTATGCTTGTAATAATCAGGATTCGAAGTACGAACTTCACGATCCCAATCAAATGAAAATCCTATTTTATCCAACTGCTTTCTGTAGCCGGCAATCACTTTTCCTTCTTTGTCAACGCCACCGTCAATATTTACCGAAGTCGTGTCCTCAGGGCGTTGCCCAGTCTGAATCGCATATTGCTCAGCTGGCAGTCCAAAACTGTCATACCCCATCGGGTGCAACACGTTAAAACCTTGGTGTCTTTTGTATCGAGAATACACATCCGAAGC
>NZ_DASTTN010000332.1:0-3026 GCF_035760125.1 Flavobacterium sp. | reverse complement strand
TTTAAATACTTTTTCCATAATTCTTCGGGAGAAGGAAATGTATCAAGTGAGATTTCTTTTTCTAATTCGCCCGATTCAGTGGTTTTATCGTGAAAAACAAAAGAATCTCCATTTGAGGTGAATACAAATGGAATTTGTAATATTTCGGAATATTCTAAGTCTTGTTGCATCCCAGATCCAACAGGTTTTTTATTGTCTTTAGCCTCAATAATTGCTATGGGGACATTTGATTTGTAATATAAAATATAATCAGCTCTCTTACTTTTACCTCTTGTGTATAATTTTCCTTGTACAATAATGCGTCCATCTGTAAATGAGACTTCCTCACGGACTTGCGTTTTCATATTCCAACCAGCTTTTAATAAAGTAGGGTTTATAAATTTGGAACAAATGTCTCTTTCAGTGAGGGATTTTTTATTAATCATTCTGTCAATAATTTTTCACTAAAGTATCGAATAAATACGGAACTGAAAAGGGGGAAACCTTAATCGTAGTAAAAAATCGTTTTTAATTGATTAAACCATTTTATAAAAAGCTATTGCCGATTCCAAATTTTATTGATTTTTCGATTGCAAAAAATAAAGATTTTAGGAAAGATGGAAATTTCAGAATTTACGTTTTAAATACAGAAGAAGGAAATTTTCATAAAAAATTAGATTTGCAATTAAATCTGCAAATGTCAAAGGAATGGGAAAATGGTTTTTCAAGGGGTGTTGTTATATTTGGAATCATGGAAGGACAATTGAAACTGATTGTTGTTCCTTAAATAAAACAAACTATAACAATCAGCTGAGTATAAGCCCCATCCAAAGTTCATACCTTTGAAGGATAAAAAGTTTTAATACTCTAATTTTGTGGCTACTATAAAAAAGAATTATGCAAATTTTTACCAAAATATTTTTTAAACAAATACTTAAATTATTTTCATGATTGATAAACTGGAATTTAAAGGTTTGTGGTTTCTACCGCATGAGGAAGAAAGAAAAGTACCAGGTACTTTATCTTTTGATCCTGCAAATAATCGTCATTTTTTAGAATTAATAGGAAGTTTTTATGATATGTCCGATAATGATGGTGAAGAAATTATTTTTGGGGTGACTTCTGAAGGTGATGAAATCACTTTATATCAATGTCAATTTTCGTCTTCAACAGGTATTCCTCGGAATGAAAATGATTTAAAAGGTAGATTTAGTAATAAAAATAAACCTAGTACTTTAAATTTCCGAGTGAATTATATGCTCAAAGGAATCCATATTCCGAATATTGGAAGTTTTACCTTCAATTCTATTTATACAACTATCTATAATCTTCACGAATGGGTAGGAATTAGCGGCATAAGTGTCGATAGAGAAATACCGAATTGCGAGGATGTAATAACGTTTGCTAAACCGCAGCCAATTGTCATAGCAATTGATGAGGATTTGGAATTGGAGATTAAATTCCATTCAAATTTCCCTTTATATGCAAGAGCAATAAAAGAGCAAACTTTAAAACAACATACAACATTCGCTCTACGCTTCAAAAAGGGTCAAAGCATTGATGGTCTTTTATATAATGTAAAAAAGTTTCAAAACTTTTTATCAGCATCAACTCAAAGCCAAACCAGAATTGAAGATGCTGAAATATATAGTGACCAATTTCGTAACAAATACGATATGGCAATTCATATTAAGTTATATACAATTATCTCACCCAACCTGAAATTTGGAAAGCCAAAAGAAGATTGGCAAATGATATTTACTTATAGTGATATTGAAGACAAATTCAAATCAATCATTCAGAATTGGTTTAAATATTATGAAAGATTTGAAGCGCCATTCAATTTAGTTTTTGGTCAGTTCTACTTATCTGAATACTATTTAGAAGTCATGTTTATTAATGTTGCACAAGCAGCAGAGAGTTTTCATTCAAAATTAAAGATTGTTGAAGATGAAGAAAGGAAAATACAAGATGTAGAATTCAAAAAAAAGGTTGACTTAGTTTTAAATTCCGTTCCAGAAGACCTAAAGGATTGGGTTAAATCCAAATTAACAAATCCGCTTCATTTTGATACAAGGCTAAAGTATTTGATAAGTGAGTTTTCAAATGACCAGATTAATGCGATGATAGGCGACAAAGATGAATTTATTAAAGCGATTGTCAGAACAAGAAATTATTTAACTCATTATCACTCGAATGGAAAAAAAAGAGCAAGTGATGGATTGGAATTGGTTTTATTGATGAAAAGATTAAGACTACTTTTGATTTGTTCATTTCTTGTTAATTCTGGTATGGACAAAAATTTGCTTGACAAATTAATCAAGAAAAAAACCTATATGATGTTCAGAAGTTATTTCGATTAAATATAAATTTGGTAATTTGTGGCGATAAGATCCAGGAATCAATAACGTATAAATCTAATTGAGTTAAAGTAAAACCTAATGTCAGATGAATAATCTGATGTTAGTTTTTTTGTTAGATTTATTGACAGATTGGGACAAATAATAGTTAGTTTAATTTTATAAAATAATTATGAAATCGTACGGCTTTAATTAAAAAGTCACCCCCCTTTATTTTTAAACTTACACACTTTTTAGGACAGTGTCTTGAAATATAAATTGGACTACCTATTGCTTGTTTTTAGATAACTATTGATATGTATTACAAATTTAGATAGCCCCTTCTTTTTTTTCTTCTTTTATTTTTTAGTTGCTGTGGTAAATAATCCGAAGAATATTCAGCTTTCATAAGCATATCCAAGACTTTCACCAAATCTGGAAAAGTAAGTTTATCTTTTTGAAGTTGAAGATTATCAATCAATGATTCTTTAGAAGGAAGTTTTTCATAAATCTGATTCCTTTTTTCTTCACCAGCAATCTTTAATCCACAATGTTCTTCGATAGCTTTGGCACTGTATTGTTTCCCCAAACTACTTCCGTTGAAAACGTTTTTTGTTGTATGGTCAATATAGGTAATGCCATAGAGTTGACCTTGGGAACTTCTTCTAAATACAGCGTGAATACCTTCTTTTTTCAATAACTTTGCCA
>NZ_DASTTN010000331.1:0-39596 GCF_035760125.1 Flavobacterium sp. | reverse complement strand
GTTATAGGAACTGGGCTCATTGCTATCCCTGTACTGAGTGGTTCTCTTTCGTATATTTTTACCGAAACCTTTGGTTGGGAAGAAGGATTGGATAAGAAGTTTCATGATGCAAAAGGATTTTATGTCATTATTGCAATATCATTACTAATTGGTTTGTCTCTTAATTATATAGGTATTTCACCTGTCAAAGCACTGATTTATACAGCTATATTGTATGGGTTAACAGCTCCGGTTCTGATTGCCATCATTTTGCATGTCTCCAATAATAAAAAAATTATGGGAGAATTCGTAAATGGATGGTTAACAAATGTTTTAGGTTTTTTAGCATTGATTATTATGTCTTTGGCGGCTGTATTGTTGCTCTATTTTCAATTTAAAGATTGAAACAATATTTAAAATCCAGCCACACATTCATTTCGAGGCTGGATTTTTTAGAATTAATAAAAAAGGAAAAGATAAAGTTTTAAACTTTTTGTGTCCAAAACAAGAAATCTAGAAACTAAATTCCGCCATTTCTTCTGGGTTTTCGATGCAATTTTCTACATCGTTGATGAATAGGTCAATTTGTTCTTTGGTGACATTGGGCATGCAAATAATATGGGAAATATCTCCCTCAGTAGCTAATTGCCATTTTGATTTTACTTCCTCAGCTGTTTTTGGGAAAACCACGGTGATTGAATTCGGATTTCTCCATGCAGCGATTCCAATGTTTTTTAGTCTTTGTTCACAGTATTCCGCTACTTCCAAGCTATGTAAATAGCGGTTTTTTAAACCGTCTACTCCGAGTTTTTTTATAGCATACCATAAAAACAACGGACAATGACCGTTTCTAGACCCGGTAATAGTTGTATCTAAAGAACCAATATAGGAAATTCCTTTTGAGATTCTGTCTCTATTGGAACGCTTCGTTATAATAACACCAGTTGGAATTGGTGAGCCTATAAATTTGTGACCACTGATTGATATACTATCGGCTCCATCTTTAAAATCAAAAGGAAAACGTGGTTCCATAAAAGCTCCGTAACTTCCGGATAAGGCCGCATCACAATGGATGTAACTGTCTTGTATGGCTAATCCTTTTAGAATATCCCTGATTTTTGAAACGTCGTCTTTGGCCTCTTTCATGGTTGTGCCAAAAGTAGTAAGCACAATTGCGGGCTTATGACGATTCATTTTTAGGGTGTTTTCAAAATCAACATAATCAATTTCGCCATTTTCCTGTGAACGAATGACAATGCTTGGGATATTGAGTAAGTGAATGTTTTTGCGTACACTGTAATGGGTCGATTCTGAGTAATAGACCATCGCTTTTGGGTATAATTCACGAGCTAGATATAATCCATACAAGTTACTTTCAGATCCGCCGTTGGTTACATAACCCCAATAATCTTTTGGATTGGCGCGGAATAATTTGGCAAAAAAGCCTACCACTTCTCTTTCGAGTTCATGGGTTTGTACTTTGTAGGTACAGTCCTCAAAAGGGTCACCTAGATTATTGATTGGATATTTGAAAAAATGATTGATTTCTGAATAATCAAAATCTTTGGATACGGGATAGCCCAAGAAATTATCTCTGGCATTTTCTATGTATTGATTCAATTCGAATAAACGTTGATTGTCTTGTTCGGATAATGATTCTGAAATAGTTTGCATACTGTTTAATTTTACTGTAAATGTACTTTTAATGATTTAATATGCTGCATACTTGATTATATTCAAAATATAATTCTAAATTTGAGTTATAATTAAGTTTTTTAGTATTGTATTTGCTGCTTGCTTTTTTCAAAACCATATAATTATTCTGAGATGGATTCGATAGACAAAAAAATATTGATGCTTTTGCAACAGGATGCGAAACAAAACACAAAAGAAATCGCCGAAAAAGTAGGTTTGTCAGTTTCTCCAACTTTTGAGAGAATTAAAAAACTGGAACAAAAAGGTTTTATCAAAAATTATGTGGCTTTATTGGATGCTATCAAAATTGGAAAATCAATCAGTGTGTATTGTCAAGTGACTTTGGCTGTTCACTCCCGAGAATTGATAGATGATTTTAAACAGCACATTCTTGTATTGCCTGAAATCACAGGTTGTTTTCACGTTTCTGGGAATTATGATTTTTTATTGAAAGTGGCTGTCAATGATATGAATGAATATCAAAAGTTTGTTATCGATAAATTATCGGTTATCAAAGGGATTTCAAATGTGCAAAGTTCTTTTGTTATGGAAGAAATTAAAAATGACTTTGCCTATAATTTATAGAACTGAAGGTTTTGTGATTACATCTGATTGTTTTGTGTGAAGGATAGGAACGGCATCTCTCGATTTTGAAAAACAAGGCTTTTTTGCCGTAGTTTTTTTAATCGAGAATACAGTGGATAGCCTGACCTTGTTGCTTAATAAATTTATTTTATTTGCAGAAAATAGTCTGCAACAAGGGCACACCATAAAAAAACCTGACTCTTGAAAAGGAATCAGATTTTATGGATATTTTAATTGCTGCTCAAAAGGAAAAAATGAATTGCCTTGTTTAAAATAGCTATTACATTTTTTTTGCAGGCTTTATTTCCGTTACTATTAATTTTAAAGTAGTGGTTCCGATATTTTTTGCCATATGCGTTACGGCAGGGAGATACATGGCAGTACCCATTTTAATGTCTAATGTTGTTGCTGGTTTGCCTTTGTCGGTAATCTGTATTTTGCCACTAGTCAAGGCATAGACCGAATGATTAGGATGACTGTGCCAAGCGGCTGTTGCACCCGGTGCGAATACAACTTCCATAATTCTTACTTTGTCATTGTCAAGTAGGACTTTTTTATACACATTTGAAGCGGCCTTCATTGGGTCTTGCGCATACAAACTGGTACTTTGAATCAGGAATAGTCCGAGAAAGAGAGTATTCATTAAAAATATTTTAATTGTTTTCATCTCATTTAAATTTAAGTCAAACTTTTTTGAATTTAATTGACCTACTCTTTTTTTATGTTGAGTAGTCGGATGGTTTTTATTTTGAATATTTTGTTAATCGAATTGACAAGGACAGTCTAGTTAGGTTAGGATGTGTTCCAGCAGTTCGTGTTTGTCACCAGCCTTTTAAATAGCTTGTTCTATTTAAAAAAAAGCTTTTTCGCCAGGCAATTCATTAGATTGTTTTTTGAGAAGCAATTTCTTGTTTTTTGAAGCCTACTAATTTACAAAAAATATAGAGTTAGATTCTAAAAAGATGTTTCTTTTTTCAAATGTTTTTTAATTTAATGTACTGGTATTAAGTACGTTGATTTTTGTTGTTATTCATGAAGTTCGGAATATCATAGATTTCAATTACATTATATATTTTTAGTGAAAGTAATATAAGATGTCTTGTTTTCAGATTCAATTTGATAAGTAAATTGCATTTCACTGCCATATAGAATTCCAAAATTCCAATTATCAGGTAGTTCTTGAAAAACAGGTGGAGATGTAAAGGCGAAATTAAATCGTAAATAATCTGTGGAATTTGTATTATTAGTGACATTCCAATTGCCAGTATAACTATTTACGCCATTGGTTGCTGTTAAAATATTATCAGCACCAAAAGTAAAATTGTATCCATTAAAACTTGCAGTTTCTTCATGATCTCTATTCCAATAATAAGTAATTCTCCAAGTCCCTCGAGTGGCAATAGCAACCACTTCTGAAAGACTACTTTGCTTTGTACAACCTAAACATCCCACGTCGCCAAAATCAGGGCTGAATTCCGGACCGGAATCATTACAGCAAGCTAAAGCAATTGAAATAAAAATAATCAATGTAAGCTTTAAATGAATATGTTTTAAGTTATTCATAATCAGTAAATTGATTGATTAAATTTACTGAATTTTATTGATTTGGTTGTTAATAATTTTATATTTTTTAAAGGAGATTAGGTCTTTTTTAGAAAACTATGTTTCAAAAAAAAAACCGACTTGCTTTCACAAATCGGTTGGGATATTGAGAGGATTATCTTTTATTCAAATAAACCTTCTATGCTTAAATAACGTTCTCCAGTGTCGTAGCAAAAAGTAAGCACTTTAGCATCAGATGGAATTTCTTTTAAT
Organism: Flavobacterium sp.; assembly: GCF_035760125.1. Taxonomy (GTDB): domain Bacteria; phylum Bacteroidota; class Bacteroidia; order Flavobacteriales; family Flavobacteriaceae; genus Flavobacterium. Next base: position 35,522 of record NZ_DASTTN010000331.1, on the reverse strand, counting down.
TTTTTGGCTACAGCAGCCAAAGCGGCTCCAGAAGAAATTCCAAGAAGAATACCTTCTTCTTTCGCTGCTCTTTGTGCATATTCAAAAGCTTCATCTTTACTTACCAGAATTGCTCCATCCAGAATTTCAGTATGTAGATTGGTTGGAATAAAACCAGCTCCAATTCCTTGAATAGGATGGGGTGAATGCGTTCCACCACTTATAACCGGTGACGCTTCTGGTTCTACAGCGAAGACTTTTAAACTAGGGAAGTGTTGTTTTAGTACTTCGGCACAGCCTGTGATGTGTCCACCTGTTCCAACTCCTGTAATCAGATAATCCAAGCCGTTAGGAAAAGCTTTTATGATTTCCTGTGCGGTTGTGGTTTTGTGGATTTCAATATTTGCCGGGTTGTCAAATTGAAGTGGAATCCACGAATTTGGAATTTCATTTGCGATTTCTTCAGCTTTCGCGAGAGCACCTTTCATGCCAAATTCTCGGGGAGTAAGCACAAATTCAGCTCCGTAAATACTCATTAATCGGCGTCTTTCGACTGACATCGAGTCGGGCATTACCAAGATTAATTTATACCCTTTTACGGCAGCAACCATTGCTAATCCAATACCGGTGTTTCCTGATGTAGCCTCGATTATGGTGCTTCCCTTTTGCAGTAATCCTTTTTGCTCGGCATCTTCTACCATAGATAAAGCAATTCTATCCTTGATGCTGGCGCCTGGGTTTGCTTTTTCAAGTTTCACCCAAACATTTGAATCTGGTCCAAATAATTTATTGATTTTTACGTGTGGCGTATTGCCAATGGTTTCTAGTATGTTGTTGTGTGTCATTTTTTCTGTTTTTTTAGTTTATAGTAAATATACTTCACATTTAAAGATTGACAAAATGGAATTGGGATTAATATTTTGATAATGATGTGTTTAGTTGGCAAGTGTTCTAATTGGGTTATTGTTGGTTTTGGGCTACTAATGGCGCAACTCATAACTAGAGCCTAATACGATAAGCAGCGCTAAGTTTAATAAAAGGCCCATCTCCCCAATCAAGTTCAGAAGTGTAGCCGTGAGTATCTATACCAGTTCGGATTTTTCTGAATACACCATAACCAGGTTCAAATGTGACGCATAGCTTTTTAACTGGGTAATAATCCAAGTAAAGGGATATTTGGTTATCGTCTAATCGGATGTAATTACCATTTGAAAGAAGGTAACTGTTCATCGGGGCGCGAAATGTAGCTCCTCCATATAATTTAGTACTCCATTTGTGTTCGTATGTGAGGCGTCCCGGTAGCAATCCATAAATATAATTCTTCTCGTCTAATCGCCAGTCAGCGCCGAGTACAGGTATTATAAACCAACCGAAAAATTCTTTATTAGCGTATATACCGAAACGAAATTTTTGATTTTGTTTTTTTTCAAAAGTTGTAAAGAATACTCCACCATATTGAAACGTATTATTCGAAAATAATTCTTCACCATTGGAACGAATTAGCGGTATAATCGAAAGTGACCATTTTGATTCCTTTAACGGAGTCATTAAACCGATTGGTAAACATATACTCTGTACAGTTGGATAGCTTTCTAGATTATTTGCCGATTCAAATTGCCATTGTTCATAAAATGGACTAATGAGCAAATAAGTGTTATTCTTGAGTCTAATAGGGAGATCACTGCCGACCCATAGATGACTGAAAGATGGGATTTCAGAATTGTTATTCCTGTACGCATCCATATATCGTAACTGTACGGGGTCAACAAATGGTTGAGAATAAAGGTTAGTTTTGGATAATATAAAAAAGGCGAGAATTATTAAAATCCGTATCATAGTTTTTCATGGTTTTATTAGTTTAATAATTTAAACATATAAGAACTTTGAAATAGATAGTAAGGTTACCTTCTTTGATTTAGCTAAGTTAGCTCTTTGTTTCTTAATGTGTTAAAGAAAAGATTTTTATTCGATAAAAGGAAAATATTGGAGTACAAAAAACCCCAATTTGAATATTCCAAATCGGGGTTTTAAATTTTATAAAATCTTATTTATTATAAATGGATCACTTCTCCATATGCATCAGCAACAGCTTCCATAACCGCTTCACTCATTGTTGGGTGAGGGTGAATAGATTTTAGGATTTCATGTCCTGTAGTTTCTAGTTTACGTGCTACAACTGCTTCTGCAATCATATCTGTAACTCCAGCTCCAATCATGTGACATCCTAACCATTCGCCATATTTAGCGTCAAAAATTACTTTTACAAAACCATCTGGAGTTCCAGCAGCTTTTGCTTTTCCTGAAGCAGAGAATGGGAATTTACCAATTTTTAATTCGTATCCTTTTTCTTTAGCTTGTTTTTCAGTTAATCCTACAGAAGCAATTTCTGGAGTAGCATAAGTACAACCAGGAACGTTTCCATAATCGATAGGGTCAACGTGCATTCCTGCAATTTTCTCTACACAGTTAATTCCTTCAGCAGAAGCTACGTGAGCCAATGCCTGTCCTGGAGTTACATCACCAATAGCGTAATATCCTGGGATATTAGTTTGGTTGTAAGCGTTTACCAAGATTTTATCTTTATCAGTGGCAATACCTACTTCTTCTAATCCGATGTTTTCGATGTTAGTTTTGATTCCAACAGCAGACAATAAAATATCGGCTTCAAGAACTTCTTCTCCTTTAGCAGTTTTAACAAATGCTTTTACACCTGCACCAGCAGTGTCAATACGCTCAACAGAAGAGCTGGTCATAACTTTGATACCTGCTTTTTTCAAAGAACGTTCAAATTGTTTTGAGATATCTTCATCTTCTACTGGAACTACGTTTGGCATAAATTCTACGATGGTTACATCAGTTCCCATTGAGTTGTAGAAATGTGCAAATTCAACTCCAATAGCTCCGGAACCTACAATAATCATAGATTTTGGTTGGGTTGGCAATGTCATTGCTTGACGGTATCCAATAACTTTTACACCATCTTGTGGTAAGTTTGGCAATTCACGAGAACGAGCTCCAGTGGCAATGATAATGTGGTCAGCACTGTATTCAGTAACTTTTCCGTCTTTATCTGTAACGTCTAGTTTTTTACCTGCTTTTAGTTTTCCAAAACCATCAATAACGTCAATTTTATTTTTTTTCATCAAGAATTGAACTCCTTTGCTCATTCCTTCAGCAACCCCACGACTACGTTGAACCACTGCCGGGAAGTCTTTATCAAATGATGAAACAGTCAATCCATAATCAGAAGCGTGTTTTAAATAATCAAAAACCTGAGCTGATTTTAATAGTGCTTTAGTTGGAATACATCCCCAATTTAAACATACACCACCAAGGTTTTCTTTTTCTACTACAGCCACTTTAAATCCTAATTGAGAGGCTCTAATTGCTGTAACATACCCTCCAGGTCCACTTCCTAAAACTATAATATCGTATTTCATTTTTTTTCTTTTTATTTAAATTATTGTAAAAATGAATTCGTGAAAACTCATTGTTATTTTTATGATTAATGTAATAAATTGAGATTGCGAATTTAAGGATTTATTTGATTATGGGAAAATTTAGCAGGAACAAAGTTTTTTGACATTTTGTTATAAAAAAGTGTCTGAATTGGAAGTGCTAAACTGCGAATCATACAAGTTTTTATAATACCCTTTTTCTTGGTTTATTAATTCTTGATGCGTTCCTTGTTCTACAATCAGACCTTTGTCCATAACCACAATTTTATCCGCATTGACAATGGTTGCCAATCGATGTGCAATTACAATCGATGTTCTTCCTTTAGTAATGGTTTCGGTAGCTCGTTGAATTAATTCTTCCGAATAAGTGTCTATTGACGATGTTGCTTCGTCCAAAATAAGAATACTCGGATTGCTTACATACGCCCTTAAAAACGCAATAAGTTGGCGTTGACCAGAGGACAGCATTACGCCACGTTCTTTTACGTCAAAATCATAATTGTCGGGCAAACTCATAATGAAATCATGAACACCTATTTTTTTTGCAGCATTGAGAACTTGCTCTTTTGTAATTTCAGGATCGTTGAGCGTTATATTGTTGTAAATTGTATCTGCAAAAAGAAATACATCCTGCAAAACCACTGCAATTTGCTTACGCAACGAACTCAAAGTGTAATTCTCAATATTATGACTGTCTATAAAAATTGAACCACTATTAATTTCGTAGAAACGATTCAGTAAATTGATAATTGTCGATTTTCCTGCTCCTGTAGATCCCACAATAGCAATCGTCTGACTTGCTTTTACCTCAAGATTGATTCCTTTTATCACTTCTTCATTTGGAATATAACCAAAACGCACATTTTCAAAACGAATCTCTCCGTCAAATAATGGCGCTTCTATAGTTCCCGTGTCTTGTATTTGATCTTGTGTATCCAATATGTCAAAAACACGATTGGCAGCAATCATTCCCAATTGCATCTCGTTGAATTTATCCGCAATTTGGCGTAATGGATTAAACAACATTCCGATGAACATGGTATATGAAAATAAATCCCCAAAAGTGGTCGAAGTATCACCTTCTAAAATATGAAACCCTCCATATAAAACAATGAAACCAAGAGTTAATGACGAAATGATATCGGCAATAGGGAAGAAAATCGAGTTGTACAAAATGGTTTTTATCCAAGCTCTGTTGTGCTTGTCGTTAATTACCCTGAATTTTTCAGCTTCAATGTCTTCGCGGTGAAAAAGTTGAACAATTTTCATACCTGTAACTCTTTCTTGAACAAAAGAGTTCATATTGGCAATTTGAGTACGTACTTCCTCAAAGGCAACTTGCATCTTTTTTTGGAAAATCCGGGTAATATAAACTAAGATTGGCATGGCAACAATCACAATCCACGTCAGTTTCCAGTTCATATAAAACATAAAAATAAGTACCACCAGCATTTTCATCAAGTCACTTATAATCATAAATAATCCTTGGCTAAAAATACGAGCAATCGCTTCAATATCTGATACAGATCGAGTTACGAGTTGACCCACAGGAACCAAGTCAAAATATTTCATTCTAAAACTCAAAATGTGTTTGAATAGTTTTACCCGAATATCTTTCACAATATCCTGTCCGAGCCAGTTGGCCCAATACACAAAGAAAAATTGGGAGAAAACCTCAAGTAAAAGCACACCACCCATTAAGGTGATATAAATCAATAAACCATTTTGGTCTTTGGGTTGGATATAACTATCGACAGTTTGTTTCAGTAAATAGGGGCGAAGTGCTGCAAAAACAGATAGTGAAATGGCGAAAATAATCACACCATTAAAACGCCCTTGATAGGGTTTTGTATATTTTAATATTCTCTTGAATAATCGGGTATCAAATGCTTTTGCTTTCATTTATTTTTTTGGAGCTATTCCTGCTATCCGCTTGTATCTTTTTATTTTTAAAGAAAAAATAAAAAGGATACCGCTTCTATCAGGGCTATTTCGTAATGTAATCGTATTCAATTTTGGTTAAATATAACCCATGCGCTGGAACCGAAAATCCAGCTTTGTCTCTGTTTTTACTTTCTATAATCGACTCAAAATCATCCAAAGTGATTTTGTGCAATCCAATATTAATCAAAGTTCCCACAATGGAGCGAACCATATTTCGTAAAAAACGATTGGCCGAAATGGTGAAAATTAATTTCTCATCCTCTTGTTTCCAATAGGCTTCAAATATACTACAATCAAAGGTATTTACGTCGGTGTTGACCTTAGAAAAAGACTGAAAATCAGTGTGGTTTAACAATGATTTTGCAGCTTCGTTCATTAAATCCAAATCTAGTTTCTGATGAAAATACCAGCTTTGCTCTTGAAGAAACGCATCTTTAAAAGTATTTATATGGTATTCGTAAGTTCTTTTTGTGGCGTCAAAACGAGTGTGAGCTTCATCATCAACGGGAAAAATATCATAGATAACAATGTCTTTTGGTAAAAAAGAATTTAGCTTGTGAATCAGGATTTTGACATCAATTGGGTTTTCAAAATCAAAATGCGCATACATTTCTTTGGCATGAACTCCTGTGTCAGTTCTTCCAGCTCCCATAAGATTGATTTCGGAGTTGAGAATAATCGAAAAAGCTTTGTTCATTGTTTCTTGAACAGATGCGGCGTTGGGTTGATATTGCCAACCGTGATAATGAGTTCCGTTGTAAGCTAGTTTTATAAAATACCTCAATGTTGAATTTTAGATTTAAATTTCAGATTGTTTGCTGTGTTTGATTTCAATCTTTCAGAATTAGGCTGTTTTGATGGAAATTTTTCTGTGGCAAATTTACAAAGAATGTATCTTGTTTCGTTGTTTTTTATTTAAAACTAGAATGTCTATTTTTGCTCAAATGCCCTAGCCCCGATAGAAGTGGAAATCCTTTTTATCCCGATTTTTCATCGGGATAAAAAGATTGAAACGGATAGCGGGAAATAGCTCCCAGAAATATGAAAAAAATCCTTCTCCTTTCGGATACACACAGTCACATTGATGATACGATTTTAAAATATGTTGCACAAGCCGATGAGGTTTGGCATGCAGGCGATATTGGGGATTTGGTGGTTACGGATACCATCAAAAAGTTGAAACCTTTACGTTGCGTGTATGGTAATATTGATAATGCCCAGGCTCGTTTGGAATTTCCTTTGCACAATCGTTTTTTTTGTGAAGGGGTTGATGTTTGGATAACGCACATTGGTGGTTATCCAGGGAAATACAATCCAGCACTGAAGGCTGAAATAACATCAAATCCACCAAAGCTGTTTATTTGTGGACATTCGCATATTTTAAAAGTGATTTTTGACAAAAAGAATAATCTATTGCACATGAATCCGGGAGCAGCCGGTAAAAGTGGTTTTCATCAGGTGAGAACGATGCTTCGTTTTGTGATTGATGGTGAGGTTATTAAAGATTTGGAGATTATAGAAATAGATAAAAAAACATAGTGTTTTAATATACTATTGGAATTTTTAAGCTAACTATTGTTCCTTTATTTAGTGTAGAATTAATAATAAATTCTCCTTTCATGTTGTTTATTCTTGCCCGAATTTGGTTGATTCCAAATCCTTCGGTAACTTCCAATTTGCTGTTCATAAAACCATTTCCATTATCAGAGACAACTATAGAAAGTTTATTTTCAATTTCTTTAATCGTAACGTCTGCAGTAGTTGCTCCACTATGTTTTATGGTATTGTTCAGTAACTCAGCAATGATAAAATAGAGTTTCATCTCAAACTCTTCATTGTATCTTTTTTTAATCGCAATGCTTGAATTAAATGTGATTTTAATTCTTGAATTGGATGTTTTTTCACATAGATCTTCCAATGCGTAGAGTAATCCAAATCGAACCAATAGGGAAGGCATTAGTTCATGGGATAAGTTTCGGATTTGATTGTGTGCTTCTTCGAGAATTTCTTTTGTTTTGTTGATTTCTTCGGGTTGGGCCTTGTTGATCGAGGTAAAAACATTAAGATGCAAACCAGCCGAGGAAAGTAGGGAACTAATGTTGTCGTGTAGAAAAGAGGCGATTTTTTTTCGTTCCAATTCTTGCCCGTCAATAGAGGCGTTAATTATGTTTTCTTGGATTTTACTTCGAATATCTTTTAGTCTGTTTTTTTGTTTCAAACGAATGTTTTGAACGAAAAAATAAAAGAAAATAATAACACATAATAAAAGGAAAAGTACAATAATTGCAATTTTTTTATTTGTGGATTGTTCTTCAATAAGTTTGTTCTGCTTTATTTTGTAAGTTGTTTCAATCTTGTCTATTTCTCTCTTGTAATGGTCAATTTCGAGATTAATACCTATGACATTGGCCTTGATTAGTTTTTCTTCTATGTTGAGTTCATTGGTAATTTTGTAATACAACATGAGGTTGTCATAGGCTTTTTTTGGCTGATTTATTTTATTTAAAAATTTTGAATATTCTAAATGAGAGAAGGATAGATCAGATTTCTCATTTCCAATAGAGCCAAATTCAATGGCTTTTTCGAAGGAAGAAATTGCTTTATTATTGTCGTTGATAAAACTGTTGTACATGCCGTTTAGCATGTTTAAAGCTACAATGGTGGAATCGTTTCCGTCAATAGATTGGTATTTATTGATATACTGTAAATAAGAGAATCCTTCTGCAAATTTTTCAATGTCAAAATAGGCCCAGGCAATATTTAGTTTTGTGAGGAATATTTGTTTCCTGTCTAAAACTGCTTGACTAAGCTGTAGAGATTTTTTATAATAATAAATTCCTTTGTCGTATTGCTTTTTGTCAAAACAATAGATGTTGCCTAAATTGTTGTAAAACTGTTTTTTTAAAGTGTTGTCGTTTGTTTTGTTGACGTAGTAAAGCCCTAGATTATAATAGTGTAATGCTTTTAAAGGTTCTGTTAGTTCATCAAAGTTGGAAGCTATTACTAAGTAAGAATTGGCAATTAAGGTATTGTCTTTATTTTTAATGGCCTGTTCTAATGCAACCCTTGATTTTAATAATGATTTTTCATAATCACCATTAATCCTGTTTGTCCTTGCATCTTTTATTAGTTTGACAGTTTCTTTTTGTGATAGTGTTTTGTTTTGGGCGAGTGAGGTTTGACTAAAATAGATTAGAAATAAAAAAGTGATTAGTATTCGAAACCTAATTTGGTACATATATTTATTGTAGAAGCGATAAATAAAAATGTTCTAAGTCTTTTAACACTTATGTTATAATCAGATGATTATTCATGGCATACTTAACAATGCCAATTGTGTTTTTTGCTTTTAATTTTTTCATAATATTTTTTCGGTGCGTTTCAACTGTATTAATACTGATGAAAAGCTGCTCGCTTATTTCTTTACCGCTATATTCCAAAGCAATCAAAATAATGATTTCTATTTCACGTTCAGTCAACAATGGGTTTACATTGGGTTTGTAAGTGTTTAACTTTGGATTGTTTTTAGTGGCATTAGAGAATATTTTTTCTCGAATGGATTCGCAAAAATATTCTTCGCCATTGGCAACAGCTTGGACCGCCTCAATAATATTGTCCCCAGCACATTGTTTGGTTAAATAGCCACTTACTCCTAGGTCCATGATTTCTTTGATTAATTTTAAATCATCATAGCTTGAAAGGATTATTACTTTACAAGGAAAGCCTTTTTGGGCGAATTCTTTAACAACTTCAATTCCGTCTTTTTCGGGCATACTAATGTCTAAAACAAGAACCTCGGCTTGATTCTTGGTTACATCATCGTATATAGTTGTTCCATTGAGAGATGATCCAACAACTTTAAAATGTGGTATTGTTTGTAGTAAAGTTTGTATACCATGTAAAATTATCTGGTGGTCATCGGCAAGATGAATTCGAATATTTTTTGTCATATTATCTATTACAGTATTCAAATTTATAAAAAAAAAGATTCTTAATCTGTACTATTTTTTTTATTTATTAAATTAAATAAAATAAAATTGCTGTTTTGAATAAAAAAACCCGAACTGTTACATTCGGGATTTCTTCGCACATTAATAAATTAAATTTTATAGGTTTATCTCAATCTATCCACAGATTTTACAAGATCTTCATCCTTCTTGATGGCTTTGTTAGCTAAAACTAAAAAAACGATAGCCAAGATAGGTAGAAACATCCCAATACCTTTCTCAGAAACAACAGGTGTTTCTCCAGATAAATTTAGCGAATGATAAACAAACAATCCTAATAAAATCAAATTTAATACGATATTCAATCTGTTGGCAACAAATTGAGTTTGTCTTTTTTTAAATGATATAATGCTGTAAATGGTTATTGCAGTACTTAGTCCAAACAATATTACATAAAATTGATTTTGGAGAAAAAGATAGTCTTTACCATCACTCAATGTCCATAGTGGGAAAATAAATGGTAAAATGCCTACCGCCAAAAAGGTAAGTATTAAATATATGGTTTGAATTCTTTGTATCATGTCTTTTTATTGTTGTACAAAAATATATTTTCTTTTTAATAAATACTATTGTATGATAAATTTTATTTGTATTATTGCATAACATTACCGTAAGCACTTCATACTGCGGTTCATTAAAATAAGATACTACCTAAAAAATCTTTTGCATTATTTCCAAATTAATTAAACAAATAGAACATTCATGTTTGATATTTCTGTATTAAAAGAAATGAAGCTTGCTGAGCTTCAAGAAATAGCTAAAACGGCTAAAACAATAAAATTCAACGGTGTAAAAAAAGATAATTTAATTAGTCTTATTTTAGATCATCAAGCTGCTACTGTTGTTGTTGAACCTACTAAAGACAAAGCAACAGAAGAAGAGAAGCCAAAGCGAGCTCGGATTGCACCGATTAAAAAAACGGTGATTCAAAAAAGTGAAACTCCAGTTTTGTTGGACACTAAAGTAGAAGAGAAGGTAATCGAAGAAATAGTGGCTGCTCCAGAAAAAAAAGAAAAAATTATTTCACCCAATAACAATACTCAGAAAGAGGAAGAAGTTGCTTCTAATAATGAAGTTAAAGTTGTTAAGTTCAGTAAATCAGCTTACGAGAAGAAGATGGCTTTGCAAAGAGAAAAAGAAGCTTTGAAGGAAGTTGTTGTTTCTGAAGAGGCTCCATCAGATTCAAATTCGGAAGTGGTGGAAGAGAAAGCAGAAAGTTCTGTTCCAGAAAAAAAAATAAATCCGAATCAATTAAATAAGAAAGTACAAAACCCCAATAATAAGGTTAATCCAAATCAGAATGGAAATTCCAACCAAAATGGAAATTCCAATCAGAATCAAAATCCTAATCAGAATCAAAACCCAAATTTTAAAAATAAAAAAAGTAATTTCAAAGATGCTGATTTTGAATTTGACGGAATTATAGAAAGTGAAGGCGTTCTTGAAATGATGCCTGATGGTTACGGTTTTTTACGTTCTTCTGATTATAATTATTTGGCTTCACCAGATGATATTTATTTATCGACTTCTCAGGTGCGTTTATTTGGTTTAAAGACTGGAGACACTGTAAAAGGAGTCGTTCGTCCACCAAAAGAAGGAGAGAAGTTTTTCCCTCTTGTTAGGGTTTTAAAAATTAATGGGCACGACCCACAAGTGGTTCGTGATAGAGTTTCTTTCGAACACTTAACTCCAGTTTTTCCTTCTGAAAAATTTAGATTGGCCGAAAAGCAGAGTACCATTTCTACACGAATTATCGATTTGTTTTCTCCAATTGGAAAAGGGCAACGTGGTATGATTGTAGCCCAGCCAAAAACGGGTAAAACAATGTTGCTGAAAGAAATTGCCAACGCAATTGCTGCCAATCATCCTGAAATTTATTTAATCGTTTTGCTGATCGATGAGCGTCCAGAGGAGGTTACCGATATGCAACGCAGTGTACGTGGTGAAGTAATTGCTTCTACATTCGATAGAGAACCTCAAGAGCATGTTAAGATTGCCAATATTGTTTTGGAAAAATCCAAAAGATTGGTGGAATGTGGTCATGATGTAGTTATTTTGTTGGATTCTATTACTCGTTTGGCAAGAGCATATAATACAGTTCAACCGGCTTCAGGGAAGGTTTTAAGTGGAGGTGTTGATGCCAATGCTTTGCAAAAACCAAAACGTTTCTTTGGTGCCGCCCGTAATGTTGAAAATGGTGGTTCTTTGAGTATTATTGCAACTGCTTTGACAGAAACAGGTTCTAAAATGGATGAAGTTATCTTTGAGGAATTTAAAGGAACTGGTAACATGGAATTGCAATTGGATAGAAAAATCGCCAACAAACGTATCTTCCCTGCTATTGATTTAACATCGTCTAGTACAAGACGTGATGATTTATTATTGGATCCAAAAACATTGCAAAGAATGTGGATTATGCGAAAAATGCTTTCGGATATGAATCCTGTTGAAGCAATGACTTTAATAAATGACCGTTTCAAAGAAACCAAAAATAACGATGAATTTTTAATCTCTATGAATGATTAATAAATAGAAAATACAAAAAGATGTATAAAAAAATCCTCGATAGTTTCGAGGATTTTTTTTATGGGTAAAAATTTATAAAGTCTGAAATCTATATTCTATTCTTTCTTTTCTTTTATTCTTTTTTCAGTCGGTTCTGTGCTTTCTTTTCTCTCTAGTAAGGCCATATAAAAACCATCAAAACCAGATTCTGATGCCAATATTTTTTGGTCTTTTATGAAATTGAATTGTTTACCAATATCAGTTGTCAAGAAACGAGCTACTTGCTCTTGATTTTCAGAAGGCAAAATTGAACAGGTTGCATACACTAATTTACCGCCTGGTTTTACAATTTTTGAATAGCTTTCCAAAACTTCCGATTGCACTTTTCTAATGTTATCAATGAATTCCGGTTGTAGTTTCCATTTTGAATCTGGATTTCTTTTAAGAACTCCTAATCCACTACAAGGAGCATCAATTAATACTCTATCAGCTCTCTCATGAAGTTTTTTGATAACTTTTGTAGAATCAATTATTCGGTATTCGATGTTGAAAGCACCATCTCTTTTGGCTCTAAGCTTTAATTGTTTTAGTTTACTTTCATATAAATCCATTGCAATCAATTGCCCTTTGTTTTCCATCAAAGAAGCAATATGCAATGTTTTTCCTCCTGCACCTGCACAAGTGTCTACGACTCTCATCCCTGGTTTTACATCTAGAAAATGAGCTACTAATTGTGAATTAGCATCCTGAACCTCAAAGAAACCTTGCTTGAAGGCATCAGTCAAGAAAACATTTGCTCTTTCTTTTAGAACTAATGCGTCTGGCTGGTTTTTTAAGAATTCTGTTTCGATGTTTAAATCCATCAAAATAGCTCTTAAATTTTCTTTGGTAGTTTTAAGAGTGTTTACTCTCAAAATAACTTTTGCGGGTTGATTTTGGGCTGCAATTTCTGTTGCCCAAACTTTTTCACCTAATTCTTTTACGCCTAATTCATCCATCCAATCCGGAATAGATTCTTTTAGGGCTCTTACTTTTGAAAGTTCGTCAAAGCGACCTTTTATTTTTCGTTCTGGAGTTCCTTCCAATTGTCTCCAATCTGGAATTGGATATCCTCTTAAAACAGCCCATACTGAGAACATTCTCCAAAGATTGTCTCTGTCGTAAGGTTCTTTTACTTCTGCAATTTCTGCATATAATCTTTTCCAACGTACGACTTCGTAGATAGTTTCTGCTACAAATTTTCTATCGGAACTTCCCCAACGTTTGTCTTTTTTTAGGGATCTTGCTACTACTTTGTCGGCATATTCTCCTTCGTTGAAAATAGCATTAAGTGCATCAATGGTAGTATAAACTAAATTTCTGTGTAATCTCATTTTAAATAATTGAAATGCAAAGGTACTATTTATTGGTTAAAACTAAGTTTTATATTTTAATCAAAAAAAACACTGTTATGAAACAGTGTTTTTTAATTGAATGTTTTAGTTTTTGACAAAAACTCTCGTTAGTCCGATATTTTCTGGAGCGTGAAGAACCATTGGGAATTTTTCAATTTTCACAGAACTACTGTCGAGTCCAAAAGCACTTTCTTCGGATAAACTTAGTTTTTTAATGAAGAAATAAGAGTTCATGATTAGTTTTTCATGCCATAATAAATCACTGTCATTGGATAGGAATTTCTCAGATAAAACGAATTTGAAATCTCCAATAATATTGTTTTTATTTAGGGATTCATATCTACTGGTAATATCTACTTCGCCATTTTTAACCATGTCTTTGATGACCTCTCTAAACATTAGGTTTATTTTGGTTGGTTCTCTAAATCCTAGATTAAAATCTACTCGGTATAAATCATCTTTAAGAATTTCTCTTACTTTATATTCAGTTTTATATGGTTCCGATAAAATGTTTACGTGAACAAACCAATAAATATCTGCTCTTTTTGGTCTTTTTTGTAAGATTGAAAACATTACTTTTTCTTCTATTTCATCACTGCGATTGGCATTGGTCATATAAACCAAATGGGTTGCGTATTTTGGAATAGATAAATCGGCACTTAATTCACTAAGAACTTTCTTGTAATCATCAATTTTTACAACTTTAGTATAGCTTTTATTAATTTGTTTGGCTCTGTACCAAATAGTCATTACACCGATAAGGATAAGGGCAATAAAAAGTGTTACATAACCTCCTTCGGCAAATTTTGTAATGTTGGCGGCTAGAAAACTTAATTCGATGCACATGTAAATGGTAATTAATGGTACAAAAAAGAACCATTTTACACGTTTCATTATTAAGTAAAAGTTCAATAACATGGTTGTCATTATCATACATAGGATAATCGCCAAGCCATAGGCGTGCTCCATATTGCTTGATTCTTCAAAATGCAAAACGATCCCAATACAGCCAATAAGTAATAACCAGTTTATAGAAGGTATATATAATTGACCTTTAAGCTCCGTTGGGTATTTGATTTTAACTTTTGGCCAAAAACTTAATCGCATTGCCTCATTAATTAATGTGAAAGAACCAGAGATAAGGGCTTGAGACGCAATTACAGTGGCTACAGTTGCAATAACAATTCCAAAAGGTTTGAACCATAATGGCATTATTAAATAAAAAGGATTGGCGAAATCACCTCCAAGCGCCTGTAATGTTGTTCCTTCGTGGTGTATTAAATAAGCTGCTTGTCCAAAGTAATTTAACACTAAAGCCATTTTTACAAAAATCCAGCTTATTCTAATATTTTTTCTGCCGCAATGTCCCATGTCTGAGTATAATGCCTCAGCTCCTGTAGTACATAGGAATACAAATCCTAATACAAAAAAACCTTCAGGATGTATGCTTAATAAATGATAAGCATAATATGGATTAATAGCTTTGAAAACTTCTGGATGTAAATGAATTTGGTTTATACCTAGAACGGCCAACATACCAAACCATATCAACATCATAGGAGCAAAAAACTTTCCAACTAATTTAGTTCCAAATTGTTGAATAGTAAATAACATTACTAAAATACCAATAACTATTGGAACGGTATTAATTTGGGGAAAATAGCTTCTCATTCCTTCAACAGCAGACGACACTGAGATGGGAGGAGTGATGATTCCGTCCGCCAACAAGGCGCTTCCGCCAATAATTGCGGGGACAATCAACCATTTGATTTTCGTTTTTTTAACCAAGGCATATAAGGCAAAAATCCCACCTTCTCCATGATTGTCAGCACTTAAAGTGATAAGTACATATTTGATTGTAGTTTGCAGTGTAAGTGTCCAAAACACACAGGATACACCCCCTAAAACAACATCTGCATTTATAACATATTCGCCAAGTATGGCTTTCATTACGTATAAAGGAGAAGTTCCAATGTCTCCATAAATTATTCCTAAAGAAATTAATAACCCACCCAGAGTTAATTTACTATGGAGGTCTTTGTGCGTTGCGCTCATGTATAAATTTTATAAAAACTCGACAAATTTACTGTTTTTAACATAATAAAAGGATTTATTTTTTAAAATAATAAAAGAGGCTTAATATGTTACTATTAAGCCTCTTTTGTACTTTTAAAATTTATTTAGATTCTTCTGTTATTGCCTCTTCCTGCATAGTCATTACCTCTTTGTGATTCAGTTCTTTGGGTGTTGTTTTCTCTTGGAGAACTGCTTCTGTTTTGTGAATAATTCCTTTGAGGTTCTGCTCTTTGAGTGTTGTTTTCTCTTGGGGTACTATTTCTGTTTTGAGAATAATCTCTTTGAGATTCTGCTCTTTGAGTGCTAATTTCTCTCGGAGAACTAGTTCTGTTCTGAGTATATTCTCTTTGAGGCTCTGTTCTTTGAGTACTTACTCTGTTTTGCGTGTAATCTCTTTGAGATTCTGCTCTTGGTGTGTAACCTTCTCTTGCAGTGTTCGTTCTGTATTGAGTATATTCTCTTTGAGTATTACTATTGTAATTGGTATTGTTTCTGGAATAGCTTGAATTGTTTCTGTTATTTGCTACTTCATTTCTATATCCCTTGCCGTTATTATATCTTCTTTGATCTAACTCATATCGGTTTGAAATTGTACTGTTTCTTCTGGCAAATGCATATTGAGGATATTGTCTTTCATAAGTGTTACAGCTGTAAGAGTTGTAGATTGCTGGAGCTCTGTAACATCTTCTGTAGTTTACATAGTTGTATGTGTTTTGATAATTTACACAGCCGTAAACATTTTGTCTATATCTATAAATTGGATAGGGATTCCATGCATAATAGTATGTTGGATAGTAGTTCCAAGTCCAAGTTGAATAATAAGGTCTGTAATAACTAGCCCAAAACGATGCGTAAATTTGTGGTGTATAGCAATATTCAGGTTCATAAATGTAATTTTGTCCATAAATATAAGCGTTTCCAACTATTTGAATCGAAATTCTATTACTTCTGTCTTTTTCGATTTCAATAGTAGCTACATCTTGGTATAAATCACGTCCAATAACTGATTGAATAACTACTACGTGCGTTCTGTTTTCTACAGATTCTATAACTCTTAAATAGTCAACACGATTATCATTGTTTAAATCTAAATTTGAGATTTGTAGTTTCGGGTCGTTCAATCTTCTTTCAAAATCGTTCAAGTTTTCTGATTCTCCAAAGATAGAAGACACAGCGGTCAAATCTAAATTATCACTAATTTCAGAGTTCATTGCGTTTATTGTGGTTCTATTTTGTGCACTCATTTGAAAAGCAAAAAAGGAGGCGATAATGGCGGCAAATTGTAATTTCGTTTTCATGTCTTAATAGGTTAATTGTTTGTGATAAGATATGTACAACAATTGTGCCAGAAATGAATACTATTGATGATATATCTTGGATAAAATTATATATTTGAAAAAAATAAAGAACATATGATGAGAATTTTTTTTGTAACTGTACTGTTTTTTAGTGGTTTGTGTTTTGTGAATGCTCAGAAAAAAAATAAACTAAAATCGGCTAATTTTAGTTTCGTTCAAATTGACACACTTTTTGAAGATAAAATTAGTATTAGAGCAATTGTTGTGGATCATGATAACATCTGGTATGCTGGGGACAAAAATCGATTTGGTTTCTATGATTTAAAATCCAATAAAAAATTTGAAAACGCAATAGTTGAAGATACTTTGAAAATTGAATTTAGAAGTATTGCCAAAACTTCTAATTATATATATGTATTGAGTGTTGCTAATCCTGGATTGTTGTATCAAATTACTAAAGATGGAAAAAAGACCAAATTAGTTTATCAAGAAAAGAATGAAAAGGTTTTCTATGATAGTATGCAGTTTTGGAATGATAAAGAAGGAATCGCGATTGGGGACCCCATAACCGATTGTCTTTCTATAATAAGAACACATGATGGAGGAAATTCTTGGGCTAAATTACAGGATAGTAAACTTCCAAAAGTTTTTGAGGGTGAAGCTCATTTTGCGGCAAGCAATACCAATATAATTGCAAAAGGGAATGATACATGGATTGTTTCTGGGGGAAAGAAATCAAGAGTTTTTTATTCTCCGGATAAAGGAGATTCTTGGAACGTTTATGAAGTGCCTATTGTTCAAGGAAAGCAAATGACCGGAATTTTTACAGCCGATTTTTATGATTCTAAGAATGGGTTTATATCGGGTGGGAATTACGAGTTACTGAATCAAAATTGGGAGAATAAAGCGATAACTGATGATGGTGGAAAAACCTGGAAACTTATTGCTAATAATGAAGCATTTGGGTATGCCTCCTGTGTTCAATATGTACCTAACAGTAAGGGTAAAGGAATTGTTGTTGTTGGAGCTTCAGGATTATATTATTCCTCAGATGGAGGTGTAAATTGGGTGCAATTTAATAAAGATCCAAGTTTATATACTATTCGATTTGTTGATAAAACCACAGCGATTGCTGCTGGTCGTAATAAAATGATTCGAATCCGTTTTAAATAGACAATTCCCGCTTTATATTGGATTTTATAAAACGGGAATTGTTTTGAATTAATAGCGAACTATTTTTTTAAACCTTTGTCTTTATATTGTTGAAGTAGCTTTCTGTTGAAATCTTCTTCTGCTTTTTTTAGTTTTATTATTTTTGCCGAAGGAAGAATTTCTTTTAAGCTTATGATAAATTTCTTTCTTAGATTGAATAAGTCTTCTTCGCTATCTTCAATTTGATTTAATAATGCGGCAGCATCTTTTTCGGATAATTTATCAAGTTCATCATTTTGCATTCTTTTAAAATAGCCTTTCATTTTTTGATGTCTCAATTCAAATTGTTTATCATCAAAGGTGTTGTAAAGTGGCCAAAATTTTTCGGCTTCACTTGAAGTAAGGTTTAATTCGCTAGTCAAAAAAGCCACTTTCATTGCTTTGATTTGCTCTCTTTTTTCTTTGAATTTTTCTCCTTGAGCGTAAAAATTAAAGGATAAGAATAAAAATAGTATTGGATACAATTTTTTAAAGTTCATGGTGCTTATTTTTGTTGATATATTCATTTTTATAGAATTTTGAGTTTAATTTTCAATAACTAAATTTTCGATATTGGGATTGGAAACTAAAATTTCTTCAAGTGTTTCAGACTCTAATTCTTTTTTAGGGGTAATTATTTTACTGCTTTCTGGTTCAATTTCACTAATTAATTCGTCTTGATTTAGATTAGTTTCTTCGGCTAAATAATTTTCTAAAGTTACCGTATCTACTTCCTTACTTTTTGAATTTGCTTGATAAGCTATAGGAATCATTAAGGCAAGCACCAAAACTGCAGCAATAGCCATAAGAAGGGTTTTTCTCTTTCTGAAAATAGATATCACTTTAGTTTCTTCTGCAACTGGCTCTTCTGATAATTTTTGAAGCAAGTTTGCTGAAAAATTTTCAAAATAGTTGTCAGGAGTTTTAAATCCTGAATCTATTTTTGGTTCGTTATCTAATTTAAATGTTTTCATAATTGTGTATTTGACTAAGTCATAACGTAAAGGTTTAATTTGAAGTTACAAATGCTTCTATTTTTTTTACGGCATGATGATAAGAAGCTTTTAATGCACCTACAGATGTTCCCAGTATTTCTGATATTTCCTCGTATTTTAAATCTTCAAAATATTTCATTTTAAAAACCAATTGTTGCTTTTCTGGTAATTCCGCAATTGCTTTCTGTAATTTGATTTGAATTTCATTGCCTTCAAAATAAATATCGGCTTTCAAATTATCAATCGCCTTATTTTGTAATTCAACCGATGAAATACCGCTTTTTCTTGCTTTTTGATTTAAAAAAGTCAATGCTTCATTGGTTGCAATGCGATACATCCAAGAAAATAGTTTGCTTTCACCCTTAAAGTTTTTCAAATTTTGAAATACTTTTATGAAAGTATTTTGCAAAACATCATCTGTATCATCGTGACTCAAAACGATGTTTCGAATATGATTGTACAGCGGTTTTTGATATTCGTGCAGGAGTTCTTGAAACGCTTGATTCTGCGTTTGAGGGTTCAATAAGCCATTAATGAATTCCTTTTCTTCCTGCAATTTGTTCTGTTTTAAACTTAGATGCGAATGAATGAAAAAGGTTTAATCCGAATAGTAAATTAAAATTCGGATTCTTCTACACTTTTTTTAGTGGATGGCGCTGGAGCGGCCACAGTACTATCTTTCACAACTTTTCTATAGGGTGCTGGGATAACTTTGGGTTTTATTGGGAAATAAATATCCGTTAACCATTTTGAAGGGTTTAAACTTTCATTTTTACCAATTGTAAATATTTCCAAATGTGAAAAAGTAGAGTCTATAAGGATATGTTTACTAGTAGTGTATTCAGTTGTTTTTTCTAATGCTTCTTTTTTATAAGTATAATTTCCAGTTAAACTGGTTTTTAATGCTTCAAAAGCAACCAGTTTTCCAGCTAAAATTTCACTTCCTTCGCTAGTGAAAATTTGTTCTTTTATAGGAATGCAAAAGGAAACTTTGGTCAAATCGTTAATTGTGTCGTAAGTGTGATAGATAATGAAAGGCCTTCCGTTCAAGGGCAAATTATTTTGTTTGCAAAAAGTAATAATCTTTGGAAATACAACATTTGCATTTCGAGTAATGTCAGATATTTTACTTGTAAAGGATTGTCTTAAATAAAAAGTTTCGAGTTTTTTTACTATTCCATTTATTTTTACACTAAAAGTGTTGTTTTCAAAATCAAGAGTCTTATCAAGATTGGCTAGGCTTTTATCATAAACTTTGGCTAATGTACTTTGTGTCCCTCCAGTTAAAAAAGAATTTATTTTCATCATAAAATCCATTTTGCCAACAGATTTCCATGTTACTTTAGTTCCTCCTACAGTGTCTTTGAAACTCAAAAACACATCAGACGAAGTACCATTAAATTCCATTTTTTGAACAATACTGTCATTCCCTTTTGTGTATAAAGTTTGAATATTGCCAATATCATTACTGCCTTCCCAAGTTAGTGTGCTTCCATTTCCTATGGTTGTGGGTGAATAGGATAATTTAACATCCTTATCCGAAGCAATCCATGAGCTGAATTTTTGCCAGTTTTTATAATCGTTTACATAGCCAAAAACAGTTGCTTTAGGAGAATTAATTACTTTACTACTTTTTACTGTAAAATTTCCTTTTTGTGTCGCAATATATATAGTTAGTGCCACAAGGCTTAATAGAAATAAAAGAAAAAGGTATTTAATAATTCTCATAATAGGGCTGATTGTTTTTCTGTTGTAAAGTTAGAAATTTAATTAATTATAGTATAATAACAAGAGATAAAATGTTAAATTGTTTTGAAGGAATTCTATTCTCTTATGATTGTGCAATCACTTAAATGGAACGAAATTCTAAGGTGTAAATTGTATTGGCAAATTTTTCGTTTTTAGAAAATATTTATTTTGGAGTTGATAAATATGTAAAATAGGAATTATTCAAGGGTTTATTTTTATTATTTATTTAAAGAAACTGTATATTTGTTGGGTATTTATTTGTTTAACATCTAAAAGAAATATAAATGAAATTAGTTAAAATAGCAGGTCTTTTCATGGTTTTTGCGATTTCGATTGTCTGTAATGCGCAAAGCGATAAAAATGGAGGAACAAAATCCACTCAAAAAGAATCTTCAGATTTTTTCGTAGAACAGTTTTCGGACATTAAAGTTTTACGTTATCAAATTCCAGGATGGGAAAATCTTACTCTAAAAGAGCAGGAATTGGTTTATTATCTAACACAAGCTGGAAATTCAGGTCGTGACATAATGTGGGATCAGCATTATAAATACAACTTGGCAATCCGTAAAGCATTGGAGAATATTTATCAAAATTATAAAGGGGATAAAAACACAGCCGACTGGAAAAATTTTGAAATTTATTTGAAAAGAGTTTGGTTTTCAAACGGTATTCACCATCATTATTCAACCGAAAAAATCAAACCGGATTTTTCAATAGAATATTTCAATAGTTTATTGAAAACTACTAAAACGTCTTTGTCTCCCAAAATAGTTGCTATTTTATTCAATGATGTTGATTCAAAAAGAGTAAATCTTGATGCTTCAAAGGGATTACTGGAAGGATCTGCAATCAATTTTTATGGCAAAGGAATCACTCAAAAAGAAGTTGAAGCTTTCTATGCTGCTAAAAAAAGTCCAGATCCAAAGAAACCATATTCTTTTGGTTTGAATTCTAAATTGGTTAAAAATGCGAAGGGCCAATTAGAAGAAAAAGTTTGGAAAAGTGGCGGTATGTATGGATCAGCGATTGATAAAATTATTTTTTGGTTGGGGAAAGCCCAAAAAGTAGCCGAAAATAAAAAACAAGGTGATGCAATTGGACTTCTAATTAAATATTATAAAACGGGAGACCTTAAAACTTGGGATGATTATAATATTGCCTGGTTACAAGCTACTGAAGGAAATATTGATTATATCAACAGTTTTATAGAAGTTTATAATGATCCATTGGGTTATAGAGGTTCTTATGAAGGAATTGTTCAAATTAAGGATTTTGATATGTCCAAAAAAATGGAAGTAGTATCAAAAAATGCTCAATGGTTTGAAGATAATTCTCCATTGGCACCAGAACACAAAAAGAAAAATGTAGTTGGTGTTTCATATAAAACAGTTGTTGTTGCTGGTGAATCAGGGGATTCATCACCAAGTACGCCAATCGGGGTGAATTTGCCAAACGCAGATTGGATTCGTGCAGATTATGGTTCTAAATCAGTTTCACTTGGAAATATTATTGATGCTTATTCCAAAGCTGCAGGAAAGGGAAGATTACAAGAATTTGCCAATGATGATGAGGAAATAAGATTGGCTGAAAAATATGGCGAACTTGGAAGTAAATTACATACTTCTTTGCATGAAGTAGTAGGACATGCGTCTGGTCAAATCAATCCTGGCGTTGGAACTCCAAAAGAAACTTTGAAAAACTATTCTTCAACATTAGAGGAAGGAAGAGCTGATTTAGTTGGATTGTACTATTTGTATAGCCCTAAAATTCAAGAAATTGGTTTGGTAGATAATTGGAAAGAACTAGGGATGGAGTCTTATGATAGTTACATCAGAAACGGTTTGATGACTCAATTGGTTCGTTTAGAATTGGGTGCAAATATTGAGGAAGCTCATATGAGAAATCGTCAATGGGTAAGTGCTTGGGTATTTGAAAAAGGTAAAAATGACAATGTTATAGAAATGATTAACCGTGATGGAAAAACCTATTTTAATATTACCGATTACGATAAATTACATGATTTATTTGGTCAATTGTTGAAAGAAGTACAACGAATTAAATCTGAAGGCGATTATGAAGCAGGAAAAGCGTTAGTGGAAAATTATGGTGTGAAAGTTGATCAAAAATTACATGCCGAAGTATTAGAGCGTAATAAACAATTTCCTGATGCTCCTTATAGCGGTTTTGTGAATCCAGTTTTGGTTCCAAAGGTGAATGCCAAAGGAGAAATTATTTCGATAGCGGTAGAACAACCTAAAACATTTGCAGAACAAATGTTGAACTATTCTAAAATTTATGGTTTTCTTCCATTAGAAAATTAAAATAAAAACACATTGTTAGAATACGAAAAACGCCCACAGTGATGTGGGCGTTTTTAATTTAGTGAAAGTATTAAATTTCAGTTTGAAGTCTTGGAATCTAAGTTTTTTTAGAAACTTTGTATCTCTTTTGAATTAATGCTTAAAATAAATTTTGATAACAAATAGGAGTCCTATGAATATCAAAAAACCGATTAAGATTTTATAATTTCCTTTGTAAAAGACTTTGTGTAGGTTAGCATCTTTTCGATAAGCAAATACCATTGCTATGACAAAAGCGATAAAAAAACAGAGTGCAAATAGTAGTTGACCTTGGCTGAACATGTTTGAATAATTTTTGGCAAATTTAGCTAATAGTTTAGAAATAGTTGTTAATTTTCCATTTCAAATAAATAATTATAAAGGATGGAAAAACAAATCAACGCTGTTAAGGAATTTCATACAGCATTTAGAATAGGACATAGTGAAACGCCAATAGCCAGTTTAGGTGAAGCCAAAAATATACTTCGTTATAATTTGATGAAAGAAGAGAATGAAGAATATCTTGAAGCTGTACAGAATAATGATTTAGTAGAAATTGCTGATGCACTAGGGGATATGATGTATATTCTTTGCGGGACAATTATTGAGCATGGTTTGCAACATAAAATTGAAGCTGTTTTTGATGAAATTCAGCGTTCTAATATGAGTAAATTAGGTGAAGACGGAAATCCTATTTACCGTGAAGACGGGAAAGTAATGAAAGGACCTAATTATTTCAAACCTGATTTTTCGAAACTTATTTAGTTGTCTAAACTAAGAAATTATATCAGTAGTGATAAAATAAAAAAGCGATTTTCATCTAGAAAATCGCTTTTTTTATATCTGAAATCTTAATTCTGCAATCTATACTTTAACCGTCCAACCAAAAGTATCTTCCGATAATTTGTTTTGAAGGTTTGTTAGTTTTTCTTTCAATAACGAAGCGAATGAATTTTCAATTTTTGGTAATTCATAATAAACGTCTTTGTATGAGTAACCTGCAATTGGGTTAACAACTGCTGCAGTACCAGCACCAAAAATCTCTTTTAAAGTTCCATTTTTAGAAGCTTCTACAAGTTCAGAAACTAATACAGGACGAACCTCTACTGAGATTCCTTCTTTTTTGGCCATGTCGATAAGACTTTTTCTAGTAATACCATCTAGAATACGCTCACTTACTGGCGCAGTTAATAAAGTGTCATTTATTCTAAAAAACACGTTCATTGTACCTGCTTCCTCAAGTTTGGTATGAGTAGCATCATCAGTCCAAATTACTTGTTGGAATCCTTGTTTGTTAGCCAAAGTAGTTGGGTAGAATTGAGCAGCGTAGTTACCGGCAGCTTTAGCAGCACCAATACCTCCGTTCGCAGCTCTACTGTAATGCTCTGCAATTAATACTTTTACTTCTCCTGAATAATATGATTTTGCAGGTGATAGCAATATCATAAATTTATAATCTTCAGATGGATTTGCAACTACACCAGTTCCTGTAGCAATCATAAAAGGTCTGATGTACATAGTACTTCCATTTCCTTTTTTTACCCAAGCTTGGTCTAATTTTAATAATTGTTTCAATCCTTCCATAAAAATAAATTCTGGAACTTCTGGCATCGCCATTCTTACAGCTGATGTATTGAATCGTTTGTAGTTTTCATCCGGTCTAAAAAGCCATATGTCATTATTGTCATCTTTGTAAGCTTTCATACCTTCAAAAATGGCTTGTCCATAATGAAAGACTTTGGCAGAAGGATCAAGTAAGAAAGGTGCATAGGGCTTAATAACTGGTTGTTGCCATTCTCCATTTATGTAATCACATTCAAATAAATGATCTGTGAATACTGCTCCAAAGCTTAAATTATCAAAATCAACTTCATTTATTTTTGAAGTAGCTGCTTTTATTATTTCTATTTTGTTGGCTTGAGTGGTACTCATAATTGTTGCTTAATATGTTTAAAAAAATAGTTATTTAGTTAATAAAATGGCTGCAGTAAAAAAAGTTTTCTATTACCAGCAATATTGATTGCAAAATTAAATAAAAATCGGATAAATACTTGTCAAAATATCATTAATTATGGTGTTTAACTGTGATTTAATTATTGTATAATTTTATTTGAAAATTGAAGTGAAATTATATGGATTATATAAAAAATATGGTTTTTAGATAGTGATAAGAAATTCTTTTATTTAATTTTGAACACATTATAGTGATGGCAAATACTATATCACATCAAAAAATACATTTTGGAAAGAGAAATTATACGTACTCAGGATGGTTCTACAACAATTCATCTCAAAGAATGGAATGAATGTTACCATTCTAAACATGGTGCAATACAGGAAGCTAAGCATGTTTTTATAAAAAATGGATTGGCATTGTTTCCAAATCAAAGTATCTCAATTCTTGAAATTGGTTTTGGGACAGGTTTAAATACTTTTATAACCTATTTGGATGCTAAAGAACTAGGTCAAACTATTAATTATGTTGGGGTAGAAGCCTATCCGATTTCTGAGCATGAAATTCAATCTATGAATTATTTGGAGGAACTGGATGCTTTCGATTCAAAAACTATTTTTGAAAAAATACATTCAATAAATTGGGAAGAAAAAAACGATTTGTCAGAAACCTTTTCTTTGATAAAAAGGAAACAGTTTTTTGAGAATATTGACGATATAGAAAAATTTGATTTAATTTATTTTGATGCTTTCGGCTATCGCGTTCAGCCAGAATTATGGAGCACTTCAATATTTGAAAAAATGTACAAAGCACTAAAACCAAACTCAGTACTAGTAACTTATGCGGCTAGAGGTGTTGTCAAGAGAAGTATGATTGAAGTGGGTTTTACTGTTGAGAAATTAGCTGGGCCTCCAGGGAAAAGAGAAATGTTTAGGGCTAGAAAATAAATTTTTGTTTGCGCATAGATTTATAAAGCAATGTTACGAAAACGATATAATTTTTATATTTCTATGTTAAAAAAAAGAATTGTATGCGAAAAAAGTGTAAATTTACATCACGTTGAAATCAAGATCTAACCCCAAAAAAATCTTAATTTATTATGTCTAAAGTAATGTTTGATTACACAAAATCTGTGCTAGAAAGAGTGAGTTTTGATCCTGTACTTTTTTGTAAAGAATTAGAAAAAGCAATAAGAACACTTTTACCTTTCGAACTGGATCAATTAAGAGAGTGGTTGTTTAGCTTCACAATTGAAAAACCAGAATTGAAACAGTGTTTAATAATTGTTAATCCATAAATAAAAGGAACCAAGTAATTGGTTCCTTTTATGTTTTTTACAAGTTTGATAATTAGGGATAAAATCATGTATTGTAGTTATTTAGCTTCGAATTGTATATAAAACATGTAATTTGTCGATAGTATTTGTTTTTGATGGATTTATTTTTTTGTGAGATTAAATTATTTCAATACTTTTGTACCTGTTTACTAACGGAATATTTAAACCTTTTTGTTATGTCTAGAATGATTTACGATTACACAAAAATGGTACTCGAGAGAGTGAGCTTTGATCCAGTGCTTTTTGAAAAAGAGTTGAAAAAAGCCTTAAGGAGTTTATTGCCTTATGAAATTGAACATTTAAAAAATTGGTTGTTGTTCTTTACGAATGAAAAACCAGAATTGAAAAAATGTTTGATTCACATATAAGGTAATCATAGGAATAGAAAAGGAACCAAATTGGTTCCTTTTTTTTTTTTATATATGAATTATTTTTTAAGAAGCGGACTAACGATTTGGACATTTTGAAAGACAATTGCACCTTTTACAACTCCTGAAATGGTGCTTCTTAAAGCATCGATGATTTGAATTTTTAATTCACTTTTCGGATAAATTAAGCTCACTTCTCGGGCTGGTTTGGGTTCTTTGAAATGTCTAAGTTTTAATCTGTCAGATTCTTTTAAATCTAAGGTGTGTAAATAAGGGAGTAAAGTTGTTCCCAGTCCTTCATCTGCCAGTTTTATTAATGTCTCAAAACTCCCACTTTCAATTTGAAAAGATTTCAGTCCTGATTCATTTCTGTTTTTGCATAAATTCAAAATGCCATCCCTAAAACAATGTCCATCTTGTAACAACAGTATTTCATTAATATTAAGGTCATCTACCTCAATTTCCTCTTTTTGAAAAATGGCATTATTTTCTGGAATATAAGCTACAAAAGGTTCAAAGTATAGAACAATCTCTTTAATTTTTTCGTCTTCCAGTGGTGTTGCAGCAATTGCAGCATCAAGATTACCGTTTTTTAGTTTTGTAATTATTTCATCGGTATTCAATTCCTCAATGATCAACTTTACTTTTGGGTATTTCTTAATAAAATTGTTTAAGAACATTGGGAGTAAAGTGGGCATGATTGTAGGGATAATGCCGAGTCTAAATTCACCTCCAATAAAACCTTTTTGTTGTTCTACAATGTCTTGTATACGATCGGCTTCATTAACAATGTTTTTGGCTTGGTTAACAATTTTTTGACCAATATCAGTTAGTTGGATCGGTTTTTTGGTACGGTCAAAAATTTGTATACTTAGCTCGTCTTCTATTTTTTGAATTTGCATACTCAACGTTGGTTGAGTTACAAAACATTTTTCGGCGGCCAGAGTGAAATTTTTGTGTTCAGCTACAGCCAGAACATATTTAAGTTGTGTGATTGTCATCAGATAGTATCTTTTTATGCAAATATAAAAACAATCAATTTAATTTATAGTTGTTTTTTGAGTTTAATAGATAATTTTGATAAAAAATAAGAAAGATGTAGTGTATTGTTGTAATTTTAAGGCTACATCATATTAAATAAATAGTTCCAAACAAAAGTTGGAATACTAAATAAATAAAACAGAAAGCATGAAACTAAATACAATTGGATTACCAGTAGAAGAGTCAGAGGTTATAATAGTTGAACTGAATGTACTTTTGTCGAATTATCAAATTTATTATCAAAGTTTAAGAGGCTTACATTGGAATATTAGAGGAAGACGTTTCTTTGATTTGCATCTTAAATTTGAAGAATTATACAATGACTCCCAGTTAAAAATTGATTTAATCGCCGAAAGAGTTTTGACATTAGGTGGAAGGCCATTACATACTTTTGAAGATTACATTAAATTTAACCAATTACCCGTTGGAAAGAATATTTCAAATGATGTAGCAGGTATTGAATTAATAGTAAGTTCGCTCTCTCAGCTGTTAAAAATAGAAAGAGAAATTCTAAATAAAGCATCAGAAATAAATGATGAAGGTACCAATTCTATGATGAGTGATTTTATAGTAGAACAGGAAAAAACCATTTGGATGATGAACGCTTGGTTAGAAGAGAGTATATAAATCAAACTAATTTTAAAGAAAGCCTAATTAATATGTTGTATTTCTTAGGCTTTTTTTTCGTGTTAAAAATAAATTAATTTTATAGAACTCATTTTTTAATTCAATTTCTATCCTTTACTTTTGCCGACATGAAAGTTTTTGCAAGTATCGTATTATTGTTTTTCGTTTTATTTCTGGCAGGCCCAACAATTGTTGCTTGCTTGGAAAAAGACAAAGATGCTACGAGCCTATGTGAAGATTGTAATACTCCTTCTTCCTCTATTGAAGAAATAAAACATGATATAAAATATTATACGTTCAACCCTTTTTTAGAAATGTCATTTTTTGATTCGGAAAAGAGCTCTGGTCTTATAATTTTTGAAAATTTATCTAAGCACGATTTAATTTGTGCTTCCATATTTATCCCTCCTCCAAATAAAGTTTAATTTTTTACCAATTTTCATTATCGATTGATGGTTTTAGCAGTTAATGAGACAAATTTTTAATTTGTTGATTAATTGTTGTTGTAATCATGGAATTTGCTCTAATTTTAATTCAAAATACTGAGAGTGAATTATTTAATTTTTGTTAAGCAAAACCGATTTTGGTTTTTCGATCCTAATTAATTGGATTTTTTGCAAAAATAAATGCTGCTATAATGATTGTGGTATTCTTTTTTGGGATATCAATGTTTGAACATTGATTATCTACCTACCACTGCAATATTGTATTGTAGTAAAAAATGAATTTAAACTTTTATAATGAATTTATATTATGTCAAAAAACACTAATCTATTTACTCATTTTAAATCAGATTTTGCTTCTGGTTTAGTCGTCTTTTTAGTGGCATTACCACTTTGTTTAGGAATTGCAATGGCTTCTGGAGCTCCTTTGTTTTCAGGAATTATAGCAGGAATAATTGGAGGTATTGTTGTTGGGTATTTGAGTCAGTCTCAAATAAGTGTTTCAGGACCAGCAGCGGGTTTAACCGCCATTATATTAACTGCAATCACCGATTTGGGAGCTTTTGATGTCTTTTTAACAGCAGTTTTTATTGCTGGATTAATTCAATTGGCATTGGGTTTTCTAAAAGCAGGAAGCATTTCTAATTACTTTCCAACCAATGTAATTGAAGGAATGCTAGCTGGTATTGGTGTCATTATTATCATGAAGCAATTACCTCATGCTTTTGGATACGACGCAGATTTTGAAGGGGATGAAGCTTTCCTGCAAGGAAGTGATAATACTTTTTCGGCTTTATTCGGTGTTTTCAATCACCTACAATTGGGTGCAATATTGATTACATTAATTTCAGTCGCGATTTTAATTATGTGGGATAAAGTTCCTGCTTTAAAGAAATTAAAGTTGGTTCCTGGTGCATTGGTTGCTGTAGTTGTTGGAGTTTTATTAAATGAGTTTTTTACTGCTTCAGGAAGTTCTTTAGCTATCGGAAAAGAGCATTTAGTTTCGTTACCAATCCCAACAAGTGTAGAAGAATTTAAAGCAATTATTATAACGCCTAATTTTGCCGGAATAATGAATCCAAAAGTTTGGATTGTAGGTTTGACTATTGCCATTGTAGCTTCCATTGAAACGTTATTGTGTATTGAAGCTTCAGATAGAATGGATGTTCATAAGCGTTTTACCAATACTAATGTTGAATTAAAAGCGCAAGGAATAGGAAATATAGTGAGTTCACTTTTGGGAGGATTACCTATGACATCTGTTGTTGTTCGTTCTTCTGCAAATAATGCAGCTGGGGCTAAATCAAAATTATCAGCAATAATTCATGGAGTATTATTACTGGTATGTGTGCTTACAATTCCTTTTCTTTTGAATAAGATACCTTTGGCAACATTGGCCGCTGTATTGATTCTAGTTGGTTACAAATTAGCAAAACCAGCAACATTCAAGCATTTTTGGCATTATGGAAAATATCAGTTTTTGCCATTTATAGCTACTTTTTTAGGTGTTGTATTTACTGATTTATTAAAAGGAGTTGCTTTAGGAATTGCAATTAGTATTGTATTTATTTTACGAGGAAATCTTAAAAGAGCTTATAGTTTTAGAAAAGAGGAGTACGTTGATGGTGATGTTATTAATATCGATTTGGCTCAAGAAGTTTCTTTTTTGAATAAAGCGGCCATCAAATTGACATTGGCAAATATACCTGAAAACAGCAAAGTTGTTATCAATGCCCACGATACTGTTTATATAGCTCACGATATTTTGGATTTAATACATGAATTTAAAACAACGAGAGCAATTGATGATAATATTAAAGTAAAACTAAAAGGATTCAAAAAAGAATACGCCTTGGAGAATAGCGCAGAAACTCAGAACCATGTAAGCATAGAGCATCATTACGATTTCGTAAAAAGAGAAATGGTCAAAACGAAAGTTGTAAAAGAAGAGTTTCCAGAATAATTTGTGATTATAAAAGTATTAAATCTTTTATAATGTTACTTTGTATTATATTTAACTTAAAAAATAGAACTAAAAAAGAATTAAAATGAGCGATTTTTATAAAAAAATATTAGATAATAATAAGGAATGGGTTGAAAATCAATTAGCATTGGACCCTGAGTATTTTAATGATTTAGCAAAAGGGCAGAATCCTCCATTGCTTTGGATAGGTTGTTCGGATAGTCGAGTTCCTGCAAATGAAATTATTGGTGCAAAACCAGGTGAAGTTTTTGTACATAGAAACATTGCTAATATGGTTATTCATTCGGATATGAACATGTTAAGCGTTCTAGATTATGCAGTCAATGTACTTAAAGTAAAGCATGTTATTGTTTGCGGTCATTATGGATGCGGAGGAGTTAAAGCAGCTATGGGTAATGATTCTATTGGAATTATCGATAACTGGATCCGACATATAAAAGATGTGTATCGTTTGCATCATACGTACTTGGATTCGATTATTAATGAAAATGAGAGGTTCAATAAATTTGTAGAAATAAACGTAAAGGAACAAGTCTATGACTTGGCCAAAACGTCAATAGTACAAGCTGCTTGGAAGAGTGGTCAAGAGCTTTCCTTACATGGTTGGGTTTATGGATTAAATTCTGGATTTGTTACAGATTTGGGTGTAAACTTTAGTTCTGATATCAATTTAGAAGATGTATATCAGTTGAAACTGTAAGATTAATTAGCTTTAAAAAAAAACCGCTTTCGAGCGGTTTTTTTTTTTTTTTAATCGTCATTATCTAAATTTTCATTGAATGAAGAAGGCAATAGTGTGGGAATAAATTTAATCAAAATGGGAAGTAATAAACTGCCCCCAGGAAGTAAAAATATGGTCAATGAAGGCACAGTTTTACAAATATCCAATAATTGTTTTTTTACCTTTTTCTTCTCCTTTTCGTCCAAATCTCTATGTGTAGAATGCGCCAAAAGCAGCATCAATTCTTTACTTTCAAGTATCTCTTTTACTAATCTCGATTTATTGCGTGAAATCAAAGTAATGACACTTTTCGTGGTTTGATCGTAAAAATGTTTTACCGGATTTGAATAATTAAAATAGGGGATGTCTTTTTTGTGTTTGGCAATAAATCCATCAGTGCTGACAATGCTTTTTGCAACAAAATCATCTTCAATTAGTAAGGTTTCTGCTAGTGTGTGCAAAAAGTAAGCTTCATTATTTTCAATAACTCCATCACTCCATAATGCCATTCCCGCTATATCAATTAGATATTTTTTTTCCAATTCGGCATCGAAATAGTCTAACTCTAAATTCTCTAAAGTTATGTTTTCTTTCTTTGAAAACTTACTGTAGCGAATTGAGGCTTCAAATAATTTGATCAACAAATCATCGTATTGCGATTTATTGGTTTTTATTTTTAAAGCCAGAGTTACAATATTGACAACAGTTTCTTCAATTTTCTTAAGATATTTTTCAGGAATTTGACCATGAATCAAGTATTGGCGAAAAGCCAAAACATCAATAAATAGAAGAGCATTGGTAACTAAATGCGAAAAGTTTTTATTGATTATGCTTTCATTTGTTTGTACGCGTTGGTCAATTATGTTTTCCAACGTTAGAACTGTATTGTTTTTGGGCAGTATTTTTTTGAATAAACTAAAGCCTTCCGGATGCATTTGTTTGTAAAAAGCATTGGCTTGTTCAACAAATAGAGACGAATCTTTTTCTTTATTTGTTAATGAAAAAATACCATATAATGCATTTAGTAAGGCTATTTTGGAAATTTCTTCTTTGAACCAGCCCTTGGTTTTTATTTCAAAAGGAGTGTCAAATGAAATGATATGACCGTAGATAAAACCAGTATTCCTTAATTTTTGATAAAAACTATCTTCCGTTTCAGATACAGTGTGTTCTGATAACTTTAGCTTTGTAAAGAATTTATCTATCCAACCAGATGCTGAAGGGTTAATCATTGCTTAATTTTGATTATGCAAAGCTATGTTTTTTTATGAATCAATATGTACTTCTTAGATTTATAAAATAAGCTCTTTGGAAATTTTTGTGAAATTCTCTTTTTTCAATCGAAGAAAATTAAGATTAAGTAAATCAAAGTATTTTTAATACCCGATTTTAATGTCTAAAGGCTTAGAAATGCTTTTTACTGGAAAAAAAAAGAATGTTCTAATCAGTCTCTTGATTTTTTATTTTGCTGGCAAAGGTCAATTATGATGGCAATTCTATTGTTTCTGGTTTCAGTTCTTTTGGCTTGATTAAGCCAATATAGATAGTTTTTTCGGTAGGAAGGACTGAAGTTGTTATAGTTCTCAAAAGCTATCTGATTTTGTTCGAATGCTTTCTCTAAATCCTCAGGAATTATTAAATCTTCAACGGCGTCTAATGAAGTCCATGAACCATTTTGTTTGGCAATTTCAATTTTAGCCAAGCCACTTTCGTGCATAAGATTATCTGCAATGAGCTTTTCGATATAGTTTTTGTTGAGTTTACTCCAGACACTTTTACTTTTTCTAGGGGAAAAGATTTGCTTTCGACTGTGTTCATCCACATTTCTAACAGTTGAATCAATCCAACCATAGCAAATGGCTACTTGAACAGCTTCTTCCCAACGCATGCTCTCAAAAGGACTATTTACTTTATAGAAAATCAAATATACACCAGTTGACGAATGATGATTGTTATGCAACCATTCTCGCCAATCTGATGCGTTTTTGAAATAGAGATGTTCTTTTTCCTTCAAGAGAAATTTCTACTTATTTTATTATGGAGGAACAAGCTACTCTTGCTCCAGCATTTCCTGATGGTTGGGTTACAAAGTCATCGGCACCTTGATGAACTATAAGTCCTTTGCCCATGATGTCTTTTGTAGCATCGCCACAACCAATACACCATTCATCTGTTGTCAAAGTAATAGTTCCGTTTCCTTTTTGGTCAGCTGTAAAATTACCTATATCTCCTTTGTGATATTCTCCTTCTCCCCATTTTCCATGTTTTTTGAAGGTAGGATTCCAGTGTCCTCCTGCCGAACTTCCGTCAGCGGCAGAACAATCTGATTTTTCATGAATGTGAATAGCATGAATTCCAGGTTGTAATCCAGCAATTTTTGCAACAAAAGTTACTTTGCCATTTTTTTCAGTAAAAGTGGCTGTTCCCGTTACTTTACTATTGCTTTTTGATTCAAAAGCAAGGTTAAGGCTTTTAGCATCACTAGATTTGCTATTAGTCTTACAGCCAATAATTACGGCGATAATTACAGCGACAGAAAAGAATATTTTTTTCATGATTTTAAAAAATTATAATTGGATTATAAAATTACGTATAAAAAAGCGTATTAAAATTAATTGTTTCTTAAAATCTATTTTGACTTTTCTCCAACAAAATGGTTGGTTGGAGATTTAAACAATATATTGAAAGAAGTTAAGCTACCATAAATACGGGTTATGTATTGTTGTAATTCTATCTTTTCTATTTCTTCAATTTTGCTACTGTTTATTTTTTGTTCCATTACGCGCAAGCGATCACGAACCATTATGATTTTATGGAAAAAAGTGTCAATCGGAATTTCTTTGGAGGCTAATCCAGGCTGGCCCGGTTCCAGAATCATTTTTCCGCCTTTCCATTTATCTCCAATCGGTACAATTTCGGAAACATCCGACCATTTTTTCAAAAGGTCTCGTAAACTCTGCTCCACTTCTGAAAAACTTACGGTATCGACTTCGTCTACAGTAGCTTCGATAACTTTAAACTCATCGTTCAAAGGGATGGTTTCTAGTCCATTTTCTATAAACGTTACCCAATACTCTTTGGAAGAAACATTAGTTATTACTCCTTTTCCATATTCAGGGTGCTCAATTCGGGAACCTATTCCAAGTAGTGTCATGGTGTTTTTTCTTTTTTACGAAAATAATGATACCTTTTTTAAAATGCAAATTAGAATTCAAAACATCTTTTTCTTATTAATTTTTCTTATTTTTACATAGCATAATTTTAATTTTAAATAATTGACCATGAGTAGAATAGTTTTGTTTTTAGTGTTTGTTTGCATGAGTTTTGTTTCATGTAATACATCAAAATCAGCCGTGAAAACTACATCACTTGAAGGTACTTGGGAGTTAAAATATATTACAGGACCTAAAATTGCTTTTGATGGTTTGTTCCCCAATAAAAAACCGACAATCGCATTCGATTTGAAAGAAAATAAAATTGCAGGCAACAATAGCTGTAATCAGTATTTTGGAGCTTTGCTTATGGATGGAGCCAAAATTAATTTTAAAGATGCAAAAATTGGCATGACTATGATGGCTTGTGAAGGTAATGGGGATTCAGTATACATGGATACTCTAAATAAAATAGAGTCGTACACAATTACTGATGATGGGAAAACGTTAAACTTTTTGTTAGGTAATATTGTGATGATGCGATTTACCCATCAAGATTAATTTTAGAATTTATTCGTTTTATCATAAAAAAAAGAGACTTATGAAAACAGTAGTATTATCTTTTTTTCTTTCTTTTTCAATGCTAATTGGTTTTGCACAGGAAAAAACGAAACAGCAAATAAAAGAGGAAAAAAAACTGGCAAAACAAAAAGAAGTGGAAGCTCTTATTGATTCCAAAGAGTTTGAGTTTACAGGTGTAATGGCCTATCCTCAAGGGGGCAGAAGCATTGATTTGACTACAAACCCAAATTATTTGCGATTCAAAAATGATTCCATTCACAGTGAAATGCCTTATTTTGGAAGAGCCTATGCAGGAGTGGCTTATGGTGGAGGCAGTGGTGGTTTGGATTTTAAAGGTCCTATTGAAGATTATTCCGTAACAAAAGGCAAGAAGAATTAC